>CAMJQX010000199.1 GCA_946408145.1 uncultured Clostridia bacterium | reverse complement strand
CGCCGCATCATCGACCGCGAGCTGCCGGAGGCGGACGTGGAGACCCTGATGGTGCTCGACGCGACGACCGGGCAGAACGGTCTCATCCAGGCCAAGCAGTTCCTGGAGACCTCCGGATTGACCGGCATCGTGCTCACCAAGCTCGACGGCACCGCCAAGGGAGGCATCGTCTTCGCGATCGCAAACGAGCTCAAGCTGCCCGTGAAATTCGTGGGCGTGGGCGAGGGCATTGACGACCTGATCCCCTTCGAGGCGGAGACCTTTGTTCAGGCGTTGTTCAAAAGATAAGGAAATGCCTCCCCTGTGCAAGGGGAGGTGCCCCGCAGGGGCGGAGGGGTTGTTCGGCATCCCGCGACGCCCCTTCCGTCACGGCGCTTGCGTGAGACGCGCCGCGACAGCTCCCCCGGAGGGGGAGCCAAGGGCGAGTATAAGAATCAACAACCCCTCAGTCACGGCGCTTGCGTGAGACGCGCCGCGACAGCTCCCCTTGCACAGGGGAGCCAATAAGGAAAGGATTAAAATATGATTACAAGCAAACAGCGTTCTCAGCTGCGCGGACTGGCCGCGGCGGAGGACACCATCATTCAGGTGGGCAAGGGCGGCATCACGGAAAACCTGATCGCCTCCGTGGACGCCGCACTGAAGGCGCGCGAGCTCGTCAAGGGCCGCGTGCTGGAAAACTCCATGCTCACCGCCCGCGAGGCCTGCGACGCGCTGGCAGAGGCCTGCAAGGCCGACCAGGTGCAGGTGATCGGCACCAAGTTCGTGCTCTACAAGCGCAACGAAAAAGAGCCGAAGATCGAACTGGTAAAGGACAAAAAGAAAAAGGCATGAAGATCGTACTCTACGGCGGCAGCTTCAATCCGCCTCACCTGGGGCACGCGGCGGCCGCCCGGACCGTGAGCGAGCTGCTGCAGCCCGATCTCTTCCTGATCGTACCGGACGCACTGCCGCCGCACAAGGAGCTGGAGGAGGGAAGCCCCTCCATCGATGCGCGCCTTGCCCTCTGCCGCCTTGCGTTCCGAGAGATCCCCAATGTGCAGGTCTCGGACATCACGCGCGAGCGCAGGGGCCGCTGCTACAGCGCGGACACGGTGACGAGCCTGCGCGGGCAATACCCGGACGACGAGCTCATCTTCCTGCTCGGGACCGACATGTTCCTCAGCTTCGAGGAATGGTACCGCTTTGAATTCCTGCTCTCGGAATGCACGCTGGCCGTGCTGCCCCGCGAGGACGACGAGCGCCCCGCGCTGGAGAAGCAGGCGGAAAAGCTGCGGCGCGAACACGGAGCAAAGGTGATCCTGCTGCCGCATGAGCCGCTCCCGATGCACTCGCATATCATCCGCGAGCGGCTGCGCCGCCGCCTCGGCTCGGACATGCTGGACGAACGGGTCTATGCCGAGATCATCCGCCATCGCTGGTACGACGCCCAGCCGGAGCTGAGCTGGCTGCGCGAAAAAGCCTACGCCTACCTCAAGCCGAAGCGCATCGCGCACGTCGCCGGCTGCGAGAATGAGGCCGTCATGCTCGCCGTCTACTGGGGCGAGGACCCGGAGAAGGCGGCGGAGGCGGCCATCCTGCACGACATCGGGAAGAAATATAACTTCGAAGAACAGTTGCAGATCTGTGAAAAATATGGTATGATCAACGATCATGACGAGCTTGCCAACCCCAAGATCCTCCATGCCAAAACCGGCGCCGCCATCGCGCGGGACGTCTTCGGCACGGATGAGGAGGTCACCGAGGCCATCCGCTGGCACTGTACCGGCAAGCCGGACATGACGATGCTGGAAAAGATCATCTGGCTTGCGGACTGTATCGAGCCCAACCGGGATTTCCCGGGGGTGGAAAAGCTGCGCAAGCTCGCGTATGAAGACATCGACACGGCGCTCGCCAGAGCTCTGGAAATGAGCCTCGCGTACATCCGCGCGGAGGGCGGGGAGCCGTATCATGATACCGTGGAGGCGTACCGCTGGTACAGCCGCCGCGAAGACTGACAGGAGGTCACGACATGCTTACACCCGAACAAATCGCCGCCGTCGCAGCGCACGCGCTGGAAGAGAAGAAGGCGCACGACGTCAAGATCCTCAAGACCGCGGAGCAGACCGTGCTGGCGGATTACTTCGTCATCTGCCACGGCACCTCCTCCACCCACATCAAGGCGCTGGTGGACGAGGTGGACAAGGAGCTCTCCGAGGCCGGGGAGCCGCCGATCCGCCGCGAAGGCCTGCGCTCGGACATCTGGGTGCTGATGGATTTCGGCAGCGTGATCGTCCATGTTTTCACCGACGAGGCCAGAAAGTTCTACAATCTGGAGCGCCTCTGGTCGGATTCCGAGGAGGTGGACCTCTCATCCCTTCCTCGCCCCTGATAATGATTATCGCATAGAGAAAACAATCTCTTATTCGATTGTTTTCTCTGCCAAACGACACGTTTGGCGGCACATGATGGGATCCATCATGTGCGCGATGCTCATTTCAATGAGTATATGGCAAAACAGCCATGCTGTTTTGCTGAGCCGCAAAGCGGCTCGGCGAAACGCTTTGCTGCGTTTCGCCCTCATATAATCATTATTACAGGGGCTTTTGAAAGGCTCCCCTGTGCAGGGGAGCTGTCAGCCGCAAGGCTGACTGAGGGGTTGACGGACAGAACCCCTCCGCCCCAGTGTGCGCACTGAGGCACCTCCCCTTAGGCAGGGGAGGCTAAGAGGAACTGATTATGATGAGAGGAAATGATCATTATGAAATACGATTTTGCTGCCATTGAGAAGAAATGGCAGGACAGATGGGAAGAGAGCAAGCCCTACGCCGCCGTCACCGGCGATCCGCGTCCCAAGTTCTTCGGCCTGATCGAGTTCCCTTACCCCAGCGGAGCCGGCCTGCACGTCGGCCATCCCCGCCCCTTCACCGCGATCGACATCGTCACGCGCAAGAAGAGGATGGACGGCTACAACGTGCTCTTCCCGATCGGCTATGACGCCTTCGGTCTGCCCACCGAGAACTACGCCATCAAGAACCATATCCACCCCGCCGTCGTCACGCGCGACAACATTGCCAACTTCACCCGCCAGCTCAAGATGCTCGGCTACGGCTTCGACTGGGATCGCTGCGTGGACACCACCGACCCCAAGTATTACAAGTGGACGCAGTGGATCTTCCTGCAGATGTTCAAGAACGGCCTTGCCTACAAGACCACCATGCCCATCAACTGGTGCACCAGCTGCAAGTGCGGCCTGGCCAATGAGGAAGTGGTCGAGGGCGTGTGCGAGCGCTGCGGCAGCCCGGTCATCCGCAAGGAAAAGAGCCAGTGGATGCTGCGCATCACCAAGTACGCCCAGCGCCTGATCGACGACCTGGACGATCTGGACTATATCGAGCGCGTCAAGATCCAGCAGAAGAACTGGATCGGCCGCTCCACCGGCG
>CAMJQX010000198.1 GCA_946408145.1 uncultured Clostridia bacterium | reverse complement strand
TAGGCGAGATCAAGAGCTTTGAACAGCTTGCGGCAGTGCTCAAGGAGCGTCTGGCCTTCTTCGTCGATTGCGGCTGCCGCGTCTCCGACCACGGCTTGGAGGGCGTGCCTTACGCGCCGGCGACGGCAGAGCGAGTCGAAGCCATTTTCCAAAAGCGCCTCGCGGGCGAGATCCCGACTGAGTACGAGCAGAAGCAGTTCAAGACGGCGCTGCTGCTGGAGCTGGGGCGGGAGTACCACCGCCTCGGTGTGGTGATGCAGCTGCACTTCGGCGTCATCCGCGACAACTCTCATCGCGTTTTCCGCGCCCTGGGACCGGATGCGGGCATCGACTCGATCGGCGACCAGCCCTCTATCAAGGATCTGGCGGCCTTCCTCGGCGCGCTGGACGACACGGGCGAGCTGCCCAAGACGATCCTGTATTCCCTCAACCCCAATGACAACGCCGCGCTGGTGACGGTCATGGGCGCTTTCCAGACTTCCGAGGCCGTCGGCAAGGTCCAGCACGGCAGCGCCTGGTGGTTCAACGACCACAAAACCGGCATGATCGATCAGCTCACGACCCTGGCCGCGGACGGTTATCTGGCGGGCTTCGTCGGCATGCTCACCGACTCGCGCAGCTTTCTCAGCTACGCGCGGCATGAGTACTTTCGCCGCATCCTCTGCGAGCTGATCGGCTCCTGGGTCGAAAACGGCGAGTACCCCAACGATGAAAAAGCCCTCCGGACCATCGTCGAGGGCATCTGCGTCAAGAACGCGGAAAAGTATTTTGATCTGTAAAAAATGCGATCTCAGCATGGCTCACGCTTTGCTGAGATCGCGGCTTTTAAGGAGGACAGCGAAATGAAACTGCATCGAAGCTATACGCCCGAGGAGCTGCGCTATCTGAGCATGCTCTCCCGCATGTACCCGACGGTTCGCGCGGCCGGGACGGAGATCGTCAATCTGCGGGCCATTATGAATCTGCCGAAGGGCTGCGAGCACTTCATCTCCGACGTCCACGGCGAGCACGAGGCCTTTCTCCATATCCTCAATTCCTGCTCCGGCGTGGTGCGCGAGCGGATCGACCTGCTCTTTGCCGACGCGCTCCCGGAGGAGGAGAGAAGACAACTCGCGACGCTGGTGTACTATCCGAAGGAAAAGCTGGAACTGCTCAAGCCGGAGATCGACGACCTGGACGCGTGGTACAACCTCACCCTCCACCGTCTGATCGCGCTGGCGCGGCTGACCACCGAGCGCTATTCGCGCTCCAAGGTGCGCAAGGCGCTGCCGGAGGACTACGCGTATATCATGGAGGAGCTGCTCTATACACATGGTGAGGAAGCCGACAAGAGGGACTACTTCGAAAACATCATCTCCACCATCATCGAGATCGGCCAGGCGCCGGACTTTATCGCCGCCGTCTGCGACCTCGTCAAGTGGGCGGCTGTGGATCAGCTGCACCTGGTGGGCGATATTTTCGACCGAGGCCCCCGTGCGGATATCATCATGGACTCGCTGCTGAAGCATCACAGCGTGGATATCCAGTGGGGCAATCACGACGTCCTGTGGATGGGCGCGGCCTCCGGCAGCCGCACGCTGGTCGCGACGGTGCTGGCCAATTCCATTCACTACAACAACCTTGAGGTCGTGGAGACCGGCTACGGCATCTCGCTTCGCCCCCTCTCGGTCTTTGCCAACGACGCCTACAAGCATCACGACGTGTCCCGCTTTGCGGTCAAGCTCACGGGGGACGACGCAGACAGTGTGAGCGACAGGGACCGCCTGCTCTCGGCCCGCATGCACAAAGCGATCACCGTCATCCTCTTCAAGCTGGAGGGGCAGAAGATCCTCCGCCACCCGGAGTACGGCATGGACGACCGCCTGCTGCTGGACAAGATCGACTATGAGAACAGGAGCATTTCCATCAACGGCGTAACTTACCCGCTGGAGGACACGGATTTTCCGACGGTCGATCCCCAGGATCCCTATGCGCTCACGCCAGAGGAGAACGCGGTGATCGATCAGCTCACCGCCTCCTTCCGGCACAGCGAGAAGCTGCAGCGGCACGTGCGTTTTCTCTATTCCAAGGGTGGTATCTACAAGATCTGCAATGGCAACCTGCTCTTCCACGGCTGCATCCCGATGGATGAAAAAGGCGGGTTCCTCCGCTTCGATCTGGACGGCGTCGAGCGCAGCGGCAAGGCCTTTCTGGACTACTGCGACGTGGCCGCACGCCAGGCCTATTACTACAAGCCCGGCACTCCCGAACGTATGCTGGGCATGGATTTTCTGTGGTTCCTCTGGGCGGGACGCAACAGCCCGATCTTCGGCCGCGACCGCATGACGACCTTCGAGCGCCGCCTGATCGACGATGAGAGCGCCTGGGCGGAGCCGAAGAACGCCTATTACACGCTCTATGAGGATCCGGCTATCTGTGACAAGATCCTGCGGGAATTCGGCTTGGAAGGCCCGCACTGCCATATCATCAACGGGCACGTCCCCGTCAAGGCGAGGAAGGGAGAGAGCCCGATCAAGGGCGGCGGCAAGCTGATCGTCATCGACGGCGGTTTCTGCAAGGCCTATCAACCGACTTCTGGTATCGCGGGCTACACGCTGATCTACAATTCCCGCTCTCTGCGCATCGTGGCGCACCAGCCCTTTGTGGGCCGCGAGCGCGCCATCCGGGAAAACTACGACATTTCCTCTACCACAAATCTGTTTGAGCGCCTGGAGTCAAGGCAAAAGGTCGCCGAGACGGACATCGGCGAGGATCTCCAAAAGCGCATCGACGACCTGCGGCTCCTGCTGGCCGCTTATCACGACGGCGCGGTCAAGGAGGATCATTGACGGTTTTTATCCGGCCGCAACGGCAGCAAATCTGTGTGTAAAGCTGCAAAGACTTTTTTGCTCCAATTCGTTCGTATTTAGTTTTTCGATGCTTAATCTTAAATCAAGATGTTTTCCAATCGCTGAAAAGTGCTGCTGGTATGTTTCCAAGGTCTTATCAGCGAGTCCTTTTGCCCTTTTTGCCATCAAAAAGCGCTTGATTTCTTCCTCTGTGGTAACGCTTGATTTTCTAAAAAACGCTTCCTATGTTGCACTCTTGATTCCTCCTTGTTTTTTCAGAAATCAAGAGTCCCTAAAAAGTTATAAAAAATAAGAAAAAGCACCGAAATCTCTATGATTTCGATGCTTTTGGTCCGAGTGGCTGGATTTGAACCGGCGGCGGCGTCAGAAGAAGCCCGCTCCGTTCTGTTTCCGCGGTTTGCGGAAGAGCCGCGAAAACTGCACATCCGCAGGCTCCTTCTTCCTTTCCAAATCAAAACCGCTTCGCTGGGTTTTGATTTGGCGACAAGAGGCCGCCAGTTTAACACAATACCAGAAAAGATCAAACGGGCCATCCCAAAAGGGATGACCCGTTTGATGGTCCGAGTGACTGGATTTGAACCAGCGGCC
>CAMJQX010000197.1 GCA_946408145.1 uncultured Clostridia bacterium | reverse complement strand
CAGAACGGCGACATCGTGGAGATCCGCACCTCCAAATCCGCCCCCGGCCCCAGCCGCGACTGGCTGAATCTGGTCAAGAGCGGCTCCGCGCGCACCAAGATCAAGCAGTGGTACAAGAAGGAGCGGCGCGAGGAGAACGTCATCCGCGGCCGGGAAATGCTGGAGGACGAGCTCAAGCACAACGAGCTCAGCCTGGACGACGTGCTGGATGAGGAGGTCATGAGCCCCATCCTCAAGCGCCTGAGCTTCAACGCGGTCGAAGACCTCTACGCCGCGATCGGTTACGGGGGCGTGACCGTCTCCCGCGTGGTCAATCGCATGCGCGACGAGGTCAAAAACCTCAGCGCCGAGCGCAAGACCGCCATCGACAAGATGAATCAGGCCGCCGAGCGGCGCGAGGAGAAGGCCAAGAAAGAGGGCAAGGCCGTCCATGGCATTCTGGTCGAAGGGCTGGACAACTGTCTGATCAAATTCTCCCGCTGCTGTACGCCTGTGCCCGGAGACGACATCGTGGGCTTCATCACCCGCGGGCAGGGCGTCTCCATCCACAGGAAGGACTGCAAGAACTACCGGCAGCGTCTGAACCAGCCGGAGCAGGAGCAGCGCTGGATCAAGGTCTCCTGGGCCAGCGTGATCACCGACAGCTATGTGACCACCCTGACCATCGCCTCCAAGGACCGCTCGGGCCTCGTCATGGATATTGCGACCGTGCTCAACTCTCTCAACGCCAAGGTCCGCACCCTGTCCTCGCGGGCCATCGGCACCGGTCTTGCCCTGACCGTCGTCACGCTGGAGGTCAAAAACGTGAGCGAGCTGCGCTATATCACGAACAAGCTATCCACCATCAACGGCGTATCCAGCGTGACCCGCAACGGCGCTTGATGGGATTATTCAGTCTTGAACTTTGAGGTTTTACAAAAATGAAAGCAGTTGTTACAAGAGTAAAAAACGCATCCGTCGTCATTGACGGCGAGGTGCACGGTCAGATCGGCGTCGGTTTTCTGGTGCTGCTGGGCGTGCATGAGCAGGACACAGAAGCCGAGGCGAAGAAGATCGCCGACAAGATCTGCGGCCTGCGCATTTTCGAGGACGAGAACCAGAAGATGAACGTCAACCCCAAGGACGCGGGCGCAGCTTTTCTGATCATCAGCCAGTTCACGCTTTTTGCCGACTGCCGCTCCCGCCGCCCGGGCTTTTCTCACGCCGCGAGGCCGGATACGGCGATCCCTCTGTACGAGCTGGTGATCGCCGAATGCCGTGAGCGCGGCTTCACCGTGGAGACCGGTGTTTTCGGTGCGGATATGCAGGTATTCAGCCAGAACGACGGCCCCGTCACCATCCTTCTCGACACCAAGGAGCTTTGACTATGCTGATCAAAACCATCCCCGTCGGCCAGCTCGAGACCAACTGCTATGTTGTCACCGACGAGCAGACGCTCGACTGCGCCGTCATCGATCCCGGCGACGAGAGCAACAGCATCCTCGACTATCTGGAGAGCAACCATCTGCGCTGCCGGGCCATCCTGCTCACGCACGGGCACTATGACCATGTCGGCGCTGTGGAGAGCCTGCAGGAAGAGACCGGCGCCACGGTCTACATGCACCCCGCGGACGATTACGGCAAAAACGGCGATCTGCACACCCCCTACACGCTGCCCGACAACGGAAAGTACTATGGCGGCGGCGACGAGGTGGAGGTATCCGGCCTGCGTTTCGAGGTCATGGCCACACCCGGTCACACAAAAGGCGGCGTGACACTGCGCTGCGGAAACGCGCTCTTCACCGGCGATACGCTCTTCAAGGGCAGCTGCGGGCGCACCGATCTGCCCGGCGGCGACATGGACGAGGAACTGGACAGTTTGAGAACCATATGCTCCCTGCCCGGCGACTATGAGGTCTATCCCGGCCACATGGACAGCAGCACGCTCTCCCGCGAGCGGCTTTTCAATTACTACTGCCGTCTGGCGATGAACCGCTGAAAGACCTCCCCAGTGCATGGGGAGCCAAAGAGAAAAGGAGACACATATGGAACCGACACTCATTATTCTTGCCGCCGGCATGGGCAGCCGCTTCGGCGGTCTCAAACAGATCACAGGGGTCGACGATCACGGCCACGCGATCATCGACTTTTCGCTGTATGACGCCTACCGCGCGGGCTTCCGCAAGGTGGCCTTCATCATCAAGCACGAGATCGAGGAGGACTTCAAGGCCGCCGTCGGCCGCCGCATGGAGAAGTATTTCGATGTGCGCTACGTCTTCCAGCAGCTCGACAGGCTGCCGGAGGGTTACAAGATCCCGGAGGGCCGCGTCAAGCCCTGGGGCACGGGCCACGCCGTGCTCTGCGCCAGGGACGCGGTGGACGGTCCCTTTGCCGTCATCAACGCGGACGATTTCTATGGCCCCAGCGCCTATCAGAGCCTCTACGATTTCCTCGCTGCCGAGCGCCCCGACAACGAGCACGCCATGGTCGCCTATGAGCTGCGCAAAACCGTCACCGAGCACGGCACTGTGGCCCGCGGCGTCTGCAAGGTGGAGGGCGGTCTGCTGACCGACGTGGTGGAGCGCACCAAGATCAAGAAAGACGGAGAGGACGCCGCCTATACCGAGGACGGCGAGACCTGGATCCCGCTGTCCGGCAGCGCGCCCGTTTCCATGAACTGCTGGGGCTTCGGTCGCTCCATGATGGACGAGCTCGAGCGCCGCTTCCCCGCCTGGCTGGATGAAAACCTGCCGCGCAATCCGGAGAAGTGCGAGTATTTCCTCCCCTTTGTCGCGAACGCCCTGATCCAGGAGGGCGTCGGGAGCGTGCGCGTACTCAACTGCCATGAGACCTGGCACGGCATCACCTACCGCGAGGATCTGCCCGACGTCATCGACTATATTGCAAAGCTGCGCGCCGAGGGTGTGTACCCCGAAACGCTGCTGGACTGAAAAAACAACATAAGGAGAACGAAAGCATGAATGTACTCGTTACCGGCGGCGCCGGCTATATCGGAAGCCACACCTGTGTGGAGCTGCTCGAAAAGGGCTACGGCGTCGTCGTCATCGACAACCTCGTCAATTCCAGCGCAAAGGCTATCGAGCGCGTGGAGCAGATCACCGGCAAGCATGTGGATTTCTATGAAAACGACGTGCGCGACCGCGCGGCGCTCGACCGCATCTTTGAGAAGCACGACATCGGCGCCGCGATCCATTTCGCCGGTCTGAAGGCCGTGGGCGAATCCGTGCAGATGCCGCTGGAGTATTACGACAACAACCTGTTTTCCACCGTGCGTCTCTGCGAGGCGATGCGTGACCACCATGTGAACAACGTCATCTTCTCCTCCTCCGCCACCGTTTACTCCGGCACCAACCAGAGCCCGCTGAAGGAGACGGACGTGACCGGCATGTGCACCAACCCCTACGGCTGGACCAAGTACATGTCCGAGCAGATCCTGCG
>CAMJQX010000196.1 GCA_946408145.1 uncultured Clostridia bacterium | reverse complement strand
GGGCAGCACTTTTGTGCTGCCCGGCGGTTTTGCCGTGAGAAAAGCATCCGCGCGCAGACGAAGAGACAGGGGAGAAGGGAGCGGATCAGCAGCCGGAGACGACGGCCCGCTTCGGCGGCTCCGATCATGCGAGCCTGCCCGCGCTGTCGAGGTAGATGACCGGGGCCATGCCGGTCACCAACAGCAGCATGTCGGCGTCGTCGGTGTTGGCGTCGGCGCGGGTGTAGACCCGGCGCAGCTCCAGACGGCCGCTGATGTTGCCGGAGACCGCGGTCTGCGGCATCTGCGTGCGGATCGAATCGCGCAGCCGCTCGCAGAAGCGCTCGCCGTCCGCGACGGTGCCGAGGCGGACGCCGTTGACATAGACCGCGTCCGCCTCCCCGATCCCGGAGACCGGGCGCAGCAGGGCGGCCGTCAGCGCCGGAACGTCGTCCCCGGCGGGGCGCAGGCTCAGACACAGCCGCCGCTCGACCGCCGGCATCTTCGCCTCATAGCGCAGAATCTCCCCGGCGGCCTCCTCCGCGGCGCGCCGTCCCTCCCGCAGCGCGGCGGCGCTGTAGCGGCCGGGCAGCTCCATGCCCTCCACCGAGACCCGATACTGCGGATGCAGATGCGCGCCCAGCAGCGCGAGCAGCGCCAGAAGCAGGAGGGCGACCCGCGTTTTCCTCATCGAATACCACCTCCGGCGGTTAACATAATCCATTTCCCGGCCGACGTCAAGGCATTCGACAAAACTGGTGCGCGTTGGACAGTTTTCTGTTTTCAGGGGGCGGGCGATTCGCGAACCGCCCCTGCGGCGGGGTGCGGGACGGCGGCCGACCGAGAGCCGGCCCTACGGCTGCTCACGTTCGGCCGTGAGGACGCTGACCTCATAGGCGGTGCGCTCGACGGGACCGCGGTCCGTATTCTTGAGATAGCGGCGGCTCTGCACCCGACCGTCGAGACAGAGCCTGTCCCCGACCAGCCAGCATGCGGCCTGCCGGGCGAGAGAGCCCCAGCAGATGCAGGGCAGATAGTCCGAGCGCCCGTAGGGCCGGTTCACGGCCAGCATCAGATCGCAGATGTCGCGGCCGAGCGGCGTCTGGCGCAGATTCGGCGGCTTGCAGAGCGTGCCGCGCAGGAAGAGGCGGTTTTCATCCTCGGCCTCGCAGAAGCGGAGCTCGCGCGCGAAGGCGCTGATGACGAGCTTAGCGCCGCTGCCGCTGCGGTTGTTGAAGCTGCGCAGCTCGCCCGTGAGCTGCAGCTTGCCCGCGCTCTGCAGCTCGAGCGCGTCCAGCAGCCGGCGGCGGGCCACCACGTTCAGCAGGTCCGCCGTACCGGAGAGGCGGCGCACCGACAGCGGGAAGCGCCAGAATTCCTCGCCGCGGCTGCTGTGGGAAAAGACCGGCGCGCCGGCCAGCGTGCCGCAGAGCTCCAGACGGTTGCTTTCCGGGATCATGTCCATGTTTCAGGCTCCTTTGTTGAGATGTTCCAGTCTATTCGCCGCGGGCTCTTGAATATGCGTCGAAGAGAAGCTATAATAGAGCCATCAAAGAAAAAGGAGACTTCCCATGGAAATCAAAGATATTCTGGAAAAATGCGACCACACCCTGCTGCGCGTGGACTGCACGAGCGAGGAGATCCGCAGGCTCTGCGACCAGGCGATCAAGTACAACTGCGCCTCCGTCTGCATCCCGCCCTGCCACGTCGCGGGCGCCAGGCGCTACGTGGGCGATAAGATGAAGGTCTGCACGGTCATCGGCTTCCCCAACGGCTACAACACCAGCGCGGTCAAGGCCTTCGAGGCCGCCGACGCGGTCAAAAACGGCGCGGACGAGGTCGACATGGTCATCAACCTCTCCATGGTCAAGGACGGCTGCTGGGATCTCGTGGCGAAGGACATCAAGGCCGTGGCCGACGCCGTGCCGGATACGCTGCTGAAGGTCATCATCGAGTGCTGCCTGCTCACCGAGGAGGAGAAGGTCAAGATGTGCGAGATCGTGACGGCCTGCGGCGCGGAGTACATCAAGACCTCCACGGGCTTCTCCAGGGGCGGCGCGACCCGCGAGGACGTCAAGCTCATGCGCGAGCACTGCCCGAGCTTCGTCAAGGTCAAGGCGGCCGGCGGCATCTCCTCCCTGCAGGACGCGGAGGACTTCATCGCGCTCGGCGCCGAGCGCCTGGGCACGAGCCGCATCGTCAAGCTCGCCATGGAGATGGAGAACGCCGAGGGCGCGCCGGACGAGAAGTACTGAGTCTATCCGCGGAGGGAAAGGCATAATCTGAAAAGGCACAGCGGCGGGAGGAGCGACAACACCCCTCCCGTCTTCCTGCGGTGCGGCACGCGGAGCAGCGGACGGTGATGCCCGCCCCTGCGGGAGACGGGTATCGTCCCGCGTCTTCAAAAAACGGAAAACGATCTTCCAAAAAGTGCTTGACAAATCCGGGAAAGACTGCTATATTATCAAAGCTAAAACAAAGAAGGTGCGGCATCCCCGTCCTCACCCGGCGGCCATGAGTCGGCTCGGGTCAATAAGAGCAACGCCCTGACAGGGGACTTACGCTGTTTTTATGCGCGGATGCTGTGCGTCCGCGCTTTTATTATTTCGGAGGTGTTTCTCATCGCAAACGCGGCTCATCAGATCAACGAAGAGATCCTTGACAAGGAAGTGCGCCTGATCGGCGACGGCGGAGAGCAGCTGGGCATCATGTCGTCCGCTGAGGCTCTGAAGATCGCGGAAGAGCGCGAGCTGGACCTGGTCAAGATCGCTCCGGGCTCCAATCCCCCCGTCTGCAAGATCATGGATTACGGCAAGTACCGCTTCGAGCAGACCAAGAAGGAGAAGGAAGCCAAGAAGAATCAGCGCGTGATCGAGATCAAGGAGATCCGCATGTCTCCCGGCATCGATACCAACGACTTCAACACCAAGCTGAAAAACGGCCAGAAGTTCCTGGCGGACGGAAACAGGCTCAAGGTCTCCGTGCGCTTCCGCGGCCGTGAGATGGCTCATACCGAGATCGGCGCCGAGCTCCTGAAGGACTTTGCGGCCAAATGCGCGGACATCGCCAATATGGACAAAGCACCCAAGCTTGAGGGGCGGAACATGTCCATGTTCCTGTCTCCCAAGCCCGTCACGCCGGCGAAGAAGCCGGCAAAGCCCAAAGCGCCCAAGGCTCCCGAGGCCGAAGGCTAATTACGTAAAGGAGAAATCATCATGCCCAAACTGAAGACCCACAGTGGTGCCAAGAAGAGATTCAATCTCACCAAAACCGGCAAAGTGAAGCGCGCCCATGCCTTCAAGAGCCATATCCTCACCAAGAAGGACACCAAGCGTTGCCGCCGTCTCCGTTCCGAGACCTACGCCGACGTGACCAACGAAGCCACCATCAAGAAAATGATCCCTTACAAATAAGGGCTGACGCGAAATAGGAGGATATACAAATGGCAAGAGTTAAAGGCGCAATGATGACCCGCAAGCACCGGAACAAGGTTCTG
>CAMJQX010000195.1 GCA_946408145.1 uncultured Clostridia bacterium | reverse complement strand
CGTCCGCCGAGATGGCGATGACGATCTCCGCCTCGTCCTTCATCTCCAGCAGCATCTTCACCTTGCTGTCCGGCGCGAAGCCCGGCAGCACGCGGGAGGCGTGATAGTCGTCGAAGAGCTTGCCGCCGAATTCCAGGTAAAGCTTGCCGCCGAATTTGGCGATGCGGTCACGGATGTTTTGGGACTGGAGCTTTACGTATTTTTCGTTGTCGAAGCCGGGTTTGTTCATAATGCGTCCCTCGCATTCTCTGTTTCTCTACAAAATCGAATTGTAGCACACAAGTGCGGACAGGACAAGAAACAAAGCGGGAACAAAACAAAAACGCGAATTGCCCGTTGCCAAACCGCCGCGCTCGTGGTAAATATATAAAAAGAAAAAACAGCCGAAACACGCGGGAGGTGAGGGAAATATGAAAATCAGACGCGGGATGCTCCTGCTTCTGGCGGCGGTGCTGCTGTTTTCGCTGCTCCTGCCCGGCGCGGCCGCAGCCGAGGAGGAAGAGCAGCCGCATGTGCGCGCCAGCGTCTACTTCCTCAACGTCTCCACAAACAAGCTCTGCGGGGACTGCATCCTCATCGAGGCGGACGGGCACTGGGGCCTGATCGACGGCGGGCACCGCATGCAGACCGCGATCCAGGATTCTGACGGCACGAACTACCCCTGCACCTACCGCGACACGCTCTCCTGCCAGACGGCGGGCAAGTTCGGGGAGGATATCGCCCGCTATATGGTGGAATCGCTCGGCGTGCGGCATCTGGACTTCATCCTCGCGACCCATTCCCACTCCGACCACATCGGCGGCCTGCCTGCGATCGCCAGCTACCGCTTCTGGGCGGACGGCGCGCAGCAGTATCTCGTGGACGAGCGGACGGTCTACTTTTTCAAGCAGTACTGGCACATCAACGAGTATGAGGACGATCTCCCCGGCCCGGAGCTGCCCGAACAGGAAGACGGCGCCGAGCTGAGCGAGACGGAGAAGATCCTGCGCACGGCGGAGCTCGCGCGCGGCGCGGAGACGACGGTCATCACCTCCTGGCACAATCAGGCCTTCTATTTTCAGGCGCTCAAGGCCATGCGCGAGCGCGGCTGCGTCACGGTGGACGTATCCACCGGCGCGAGGCCCGGCGCACCGGGCTATCCCGAGCGCTACGAGACGCTGATGAGGCGCGTGGAGGAGCTCAGCGACCTCGGCGGCTGCGAGTACGCCGCGGGGGACGCGGAGGATCTGTATGACGACTATATCGCCTTCAAGCTGGGCGAGAGCCGGATCCGCCTCTACAATCTGCTGCCGCGTGAGACCGTCAAGAACGAAAACGTCAATTCCATCGTCGCCGTGCTGGACGACGGCGTCAACAAGGCCGCCTTCCTCTCGGACATCAATGTGGAGTTCCAGACCGAGCAGAAGATCGCCGCGGCGATCGAAAACGATCTGGGGCACGTGGATCTGCTCAAGGCGGCGCACCACGGCGCCCGCTACTATTCCAACGCCAAAGAGACGCTCGACGCGCTGCAGCCCGCCTGCTGTATCTCCACCGGGCGTGACGATCCGAAAAAGCTTGTCGACGGCGGGGCCTATACCTGCGCGCGGTATTACGCGGAGAACAAATACGGCACCGAGTTCTACGAGCTCTTCCCCACGGGGAAGGGCATCGCCGCCCGCCTCTGCGACGACGGGATCAGGCTCTCCACATTCACGGGCAGCCGCTACGGCATGAGCTGGGGCGACATGGCCGCCTGCACCTTCGAGGCCGCGCCGCAGGACGGCTGGGCCTTCTGGCAGACCGACTACCCCAAGAATTACCACACCGCCGGCAACTGGATGTATTTTGTCGAGGGCGAGCCGGTGAAGGGCTGGGTCGAGGATCAGGACAACCTGTACTACTTCGACGAGGACGGGCTGCTGGTCAACGGCTCGTTCGAGGTGGACGGGAAGAGCTATTACTTCCGCGCCGAGAGCCCCGAGGAACAGAAATTCGGCAGCCGCGTGACCGGCTGGCTGGATCAGGCGGACGGCCGCAGCTATTTCTTTGACGACGGCAGCCAGGCCTTCGGCTGGCAGGAGATCGACGGGAAGCGCTACTATTTCGAGCAGGACGGCCGCGCCTGCGTCGGCTGGACGGAGCTTGACGGGGAGTGGTACTGCTTCGACCGCAGCGGCGCCATGCTCGTCGGCTGGCAGGACATCCCAGGCCCCGGCGGCGCGCGGCGCTGCTACCTGCGAGAGGACGGCAGCGTGAGCGTCGGCCTTCAGGAGATCGACGGCGTCACCTACGGCTTCGGCGAGGACGGTATGCTGCTGAGCGGCCTCGCGGCGGCGGACGGCGCCATGCGCTGCTTTGACGAAAACGGCGTCATGCAGACCGGCTGGCAGACCGTGGACGACAGGACCTACTATTTCGGAGAGGACGGCGCCATGGCCATCGGCTGGGCGGACATCGACGGGAAGGCGTTCTACTTCGACGAGAACGGCTACACCCTGCGCGGCTGGCACCAGGTCGAGCGGGACGGACGGAGCAGGCTCTGCCGCTTCGACGAGGACGGCTCGCTGCTCTTCAGCTTCGGCTGAAAGCCCCGAGGCGACACACACAGAGAGGAAACGCGCTCTCCGGCGGTCTCCGCCGGAGAGCGCGTTCCTTCTTTCCGCCGCCGAGGGTTTTTTCCCGCAAAAAGCTTTTTTTCTTCACAAAGATATGTTATACTAACTAATTACTGTGGGGTTTTCTCCCCCACAGAAAAGAATCACCGATCAGGCAGAGGAATTGACTATGGGTTTTTTGAACAAGCTCTTCGGCAGCTATTCCGACCGGGAGCTGAAAAAGATCTATCCGATCGCAGATAGAATCGAAAAGCTGGAGCCTGCGATGCAGGCTCTGTCGGACGCGCAGCTTCGCGCCAAGACGGAGGAGTTCAAGGATCGGCTCGCAAACGGCCAGACGCTCGACGACATCCTGCCCGAGGCCTACGCCGCCGTGCGCGAGGCCGCGTGGCGCGTGCTGGGCATGAAGCCCTTCCGCGTGCAGCTGATCGGCGGCGTGGTGCTGCATCAGGGCCGCATCGCCGAGATGAAGACCGGCGAGGGCAAGACCCTCGTGGCCGTGCTGCCCGCCTATCTCAACGCGCTGACCGGCGAGGGCGTGCACATCGTCACCGTCAACGACTACCTGGCCCGCCGCGACAGCGAGTGGATGGGCAAGGTACATCGCTTCATGGGCTTGTCCGTGGGCCTGATCGTCCACGGGCTGGACGGGGACGAGCGCCGCGCCGCCTACAACTGCGACATCACCTACGGCACCAACAACGAGATGGGCTTCGACTACCTGCGCGACAACATGGCGCTCTACAAGGAGCAGATGGTGCAGCGCGGGCACGCCTTCGCCATCGTCGACGAGGTGGACTCCATCCTCATCGACGAGGCCAGGACGCCGCTCATCATCTCCGGCCAGGGCGACGAGAGCACCGACCTCTACCGGCAGG
>CAMJQX010000194.1 GCA_946408145.1 uncultured Clostridia bacterium | reverse complement strand
CGCTGAAGGACGAGTTCCGCATCGGCGTCATGGAGGCCGACATCGACTCCGACGTCGACGCCGCGACCATCGAGAAGACCGGCGTCAAGGTCATCCAGCTGCACACCGGCGGCATGTGCCACCTCGACGCGGGCATGACCAAACAGGGTCTCGTCGGTCTCGGCACGGCGGACATCGACTTCGCCATTCTGGAGAACATCGGCAACCTCGTCTGCCCGGCGGAGTTCGACACCGGCGCCGTGAAAAACGCCATGATCCTCTCCGTCCCCGAGGGCGACGACAAGCCCCTCAAGTACCCGCTGATGTTCTCGATCTGCGACGTGCTGCTGATCAACAAGATCGACGTGCTGCCCTATTTTGACTTCGACATGGAGGCCTGCAGAAAGTACGTCCTGCGGCTCAACCCCAACATGAAGATCATCCCCATCTGCGCCCGCACCGGCGAGGGCATTGACGAATTCGCCCAGTGGCTGCGCGAGCAGATCACCGCCTGGAACGCATAATTGAATTGATAACAGACAAATACAGCGCCCGGAAGAGCTTTCTTCCGGGCGCTGTGTTTTTCGTTATTCTCATTGCTCCGCAAGGGGGATCGCGTAATAGCCGAAGTGATATCTCAGCGCCTGCTGCCAGTCGGCCGGCATCATCGCAGTTCTGTAATAGCTGCCCTCGCTGCTGAGCCCCAGGGAGCGCAGGATCTGAAAGGCCGGGTGGTCGGGCAGACTGCGGTCCTCCTGATAGAATCTCGGCGCCTGGGCCTTGTACTTGTAATAGAAGATTTTTCTGGCCGGGATCCTCTCCACCGCATCGTTGAGGGGCAGATTGAGACGCTCCGCGTCGCGGGCCGGGACCGTGAACCCCCAGGTGAGGCCGCCGCTCTCATCCACCCGCATGCTTGACTTCACCAGCGGGATAAAGCTCATCCAGTCGTTCAGGATCTCGTAGATCCGCGGATCCTGCAGAAAATCGTCCCGGTTGGTGTGGGGCAGAAAGAGCATGGGCTCGCTGCGGCGGATCTCCCAGTCCCAGTCCCGCTCCTCCAGGGCTTCTTTCCAACGCAGGAAAGCCTCATGCTCCCGGAGCAGCGCCTCGTCCAGCTGGATCTCCTGGCGCAGCCGCTCCAGGTTCTGTTCAAACAGCCGCTCCATACCGGCATTGTCCACGCTGTGGTTCACTAAGATCTCCCCGATCTCCCGCAGCGTCAGCCCGTAGTTGCGCAGCCGTATGCTCTCGATCAGGATCGAGGTGGCGTTAAAGGGATAAAAGCGGTAGCCGCTCTCGCTGCGCTGCGGCTGCAGGATCCCGACCTCCTCATAGTGTTTGAGCAAGTCGGGGGTTACCCCCAGGTATTTGGCGAAATCACCGATCCGGTATTGCTTCATACTGTCCCTCTCTCCGGCAGCGAGGCCGGCAGACCTTGTTGGATTCCGGAAATCATTATACCTTTCCGGCCCGGAATCTGCAAGTGCGGTCTGCGCAGGCCACGCTTTCCTTCCTGCGGCGGCCCGTAAATTTTCCTTGACCTGTGGGCAAGCCCCAGCCCTATAATCAGATTCAGAATCCATTGCAGCAGCGCAACCACAAAATCTGAAAGGAGAAACTCATGAAGAATCTTTCCCGCAGAGACTTTCTGAAGGGCTCCGTCGCCGGAGCCGCCGCCCTGACCCTGGCGCACCTCGGTCTCGGCACTACCGCCCGCGCCGCCGGCCTTTACACTCCCGGCACCTACTCCGCCACCGCCCAGGGCATGGCCACCGTGCTCGTCACCATGACCTTCTCGGAAGACGCCATCACCGACGTGGTGCTCGACGTCTCCGGTGAGACCGCCACCATCGGTCAGGCCGCCGCCGAAGAGCTGAAGAGCCAGGTCCTCGCCGCGCAGGCCGCCGAGATCGACGGCGTCTCCGGTGCCTCCATCACCTCGAAGGCCGTCCGTGAGGCCGCCGCAAAGTGCATCGCCCAGGCCAAGGGCGAGATCCCCGTGGAAGTGATCGGCGGCGGTGAAGAAGCCGAAGCCGGCCCCGCCGACTGGCTGGGCGAAGCCCCGGAGGTCGCCGAAGCGGATATCGCCGAGACCATCGACACCGATTTCCTGGTCGTCGGCGCCGGCAACGGCGGTCTTGCCGCCGCCGCCTATGCCACCAGCAAGGGCTACAATACCCTCGTCATCGAGAAGGGCACCGAGCACGCCCGTGTCCGCGGCTGGTACGGCGCCTGCGACTCCCAGGATATGCTGGATGCCGGCGAGGCTCCGATGGACCGCGCCGCTATGCGCCGGGAGCTCAAGAAGTTCTCCTCCGGCAAGACGAACCTCAAGACCTTCTCCACCTGGTTCAACGAGTCCGCCGACATGCACAAGTTCGTCAAGGACTGCTATGCCAAGTATGACCCCGAGGCCGTGCTCAATGTGACCGCGGGCGACGAGTCTCACTGGCCCGAACCGGAGAAGACCGGCTACTTCTTCCCCGCTGAGGAGCATTTCTGGAACAGCAAGCTCAACCGCCTGGATATGTTCCAGCAGGTCATTGAGGACGGCGGCAACCAGATCCTGTTCTCCACCCCGATGGTCAAGCTGGAGCAGGACGAGACCGGCCGCGTGACCGGCGTCATCGCAAAGAAGGAGGATGGCTCCTATCTGCGCGTCAACGCAAAGAACGGCGTGCTGCTGGCCACCGGCGGCTATCCCCGCAACCCGGTCATGATGGAAGCCCTCGACCCCCTGGGCACCGCCGTCACCACCTACGACAACAGCTGGCCCGGCGATACCGGCGACGGCATCAAGGCCGCCAAGTGGATCGGCGCCGCCATGCAGGCCGAACCCGCCCCCATGCTCTTTGACCGCGGCATCGTCGCTCCGGGCGTCGACGCGGGCTACATGACCACCGCCGCCGGCGACAAGGTCTTCCCCGCCACCGAGGGTCAGTTCAACATCGGCAGCCAGCCCTTCCTGAAGGTCAACCGCAAGGGCGAGCGCTTCGCCTGCGAGAGCGGCACCTATGATCAGATGTGCTACGCCGCTTTCAACCAGCCCGGCCACGTCTACGCCTCCATCTTCGACGACAACTGGCGCGAGGACGTGCAGGTCTTCCACACCATCGGCTGCTCCGCCGGTACCCGCAACGGGATCGAGAGAGCCGACCAGATGTACCAGGGTCAGATCGATAAGGGCAACGCCTTCCAGGCGGACACCCTGGAAGAGCTGGCCGACATGCTGGGCTTCGAGGGTGAGGCGAAGGAGACCTTCCTCGCCACCGTCGCGCGTTACAACGAGCTGGCCGAGAAGGGCGAGGACGAAGATTTCGGCAAGCTGCCCTATCACCTCTCCAAGATCGAGAAGGCCCCCTTCCGCGGCTTCTGGATGGGCGCCTGCCTGCTGACCACCGAGCAGGGCATCCTGATCGATGAGAACGCCCGCGCCATCGATGAGAACCGCGAGCCCATCCCCGGCCTGTTCGTGACCGGCGACTGCTCCGGCGGCTTCTTCGTCAACAA
>CAMJQX010000193.1 GCA_946408145.1 uncultured Clostridia bacterium | reverse complement strand
TTGCCCTTGCCCTTCAAGTCCTGATGGCGGCTGACGCCCCTGAGCGGGTAGCTGCGGCCGTTGAGGAAGAAGCCCTTTTCGGGGTCGCAGGCAAACACGCGGCAGCCGAAGCGGGCCGATACCTCGTCGCCGGAGGGCAGCTTCGCCGTCGCGGTATAGAGGTAGGGATCGTCGAGGCCGTCCCAGAGGTGAACGTTTTCGATCACGAACTCCGCAGTACACTCCACGGTCTTCGTCTCGCCGTTGACCGTGATATCCACGGATGCGGCGTTGTGCCGGGTCTCGACGGTGACGGCTGCGGTCTTCGTTTCCAGATCCACGACCGGCGTGACCTTGATGCCGGACGTGCCGTCCTTCAGAAGCTCGAAATGCTCCTCCGGCACGGCGATCAGATTCACGTCGCGGTAGAGGCCGCCGTAAAAGGTGAAGTCCGCCTTCTGGGGGTAGACGCGGTCGCTGTCGCTGTTGTCCACGGAGATCGCGAGGGTATTCGTCTCCGCCAGTTCCTCCGTCAGCTCCACACGGAAGGTCGCGTAGCCGCCCTCGTGCCGGGCAAGCTTTTTTCCGTTGAGGTACACCTCCGCCGTGTGGCTGGCGCCGTTCACTTCCAGAAACAGCCGCTCGCCCGCGGTCTCCTCCGCCGTCAGCTCGCGCACATACCAGCAGAGGCCGCGGTGGTAGTCGTTGCCGCCGTCCTGGCCGTCCACGGCGTTCCAGGTATGGGGCAGGCTCACGGCCTCGCCGCGTTCGGCGTAAGCGAGCGCCTGTTCGAGGGGGATGGCGGCTTTGAGAAAGCGCCATCCCTCGTTGATGTTGGTGATCTTACGCATTCTCGGGATCTCCCTTGTGCAGCTCTTCTTCGATCAGCTCGCCTCTGGCGGCGGCCTTCTTTTCGGCGATGCGCTTCTGCACCTCTACCATCTCGGGCCTGCCGAGGCCGCACTTGCGCATGGCCAGCAGCGTGCAGACGAAGCCCAGGATCGCCAGACCGTAGCGCAGGAACATGGTCATCCAGAACACGCCGTCCGTCTGCGGGTCGGTGGGCTGGGGCATGGTGGCCGTGTAGCCGATCAGGGCCACGCAGCCGGTGGCGATGGCGGCGGAGAAGGAGGAGACGATCTTGTCCACCAGGCTGTAGGTGCCGGAGACGACGGCGGGGATGTACTTGCCGCTGCGGTCCAGCTCGTAGTCGATGAGGTCCGCCATGAAGCCGGTGTTGGCGGTGGTGATGCCCATGGAGAAGCCGTTGACGGCGAAGGTCAGGACGATGAAGAGGATCTTGAAGATCAGCGAGGTGGAAATGGCCGTCGTGCCGACGGTGCTGCGGGTGATGATGAAGAAAGCGATCATGGCGACGTTCGCGAGGATGCTGTAGCGCGTCCAGGCGACGATGGACTCCTTGTTGCCGTGCTTGCCGGCGTAGCGGGCGCCGAGGATGGCGAAGAGGATGGAGGGCAGCATGCCGATCATGCTCAGCGTGGTCGCCAGACCCATGTTGCCGATCAGGATGCCGTTGAGCATGGTGCTGACGATGGAGGCGGAGGAGGCCTGCTGGGCGATCTTGTCGGAGGAGGCGGAGATGATGTAGCTCTGCAGGGGCCTGTTGTGGCTCAGCACGTCCCACATGTCCTTGAGCTTGAGGCGCTCGGTCTTGCCGATGCCCTTGAAGTTCTCGGGCTTGTCATAGGCGGAGATGCCGATGCACACGAGGACGACGCCCACGAAGGAGAGGCCCACGCACATCCAGGTCGTGATGTTCAGGAAGGCCTGGTTGAAGCTGCCGCCGAAGGCGGGCATGAGCTTCGTGTAGACCACAATGTTCAGCACCATCGGGGTGATGTAGTTGAGAGCCGTCTGCCACACGCCGACGGTCGGGCGCTGCTTCGGGTCGTTGGTCATCAGGGCGGGCAGGGTCTGCGCGGTCATGTTCACCATGGTGTAGCCGATGACATAGACCATGTAGAACAGCAGGAACATCCCGACGCCGTGACCCTTGCTGGAGAAGAAGTTGAACATGCACAGGACGCCGGCGCTCTGGATCGCCCAGCCCAGCAGCATCAGGGGGCGGACCTTGCCGAAGGGCGTGTTGAAGCGGTCATAGACGAAAGCGAGCAGGGGGTCGGTGATCGCGTCAAAAATGCGGGTGAAGGTCAGCAGGCCGCCGACGACGAGGGTCGCGATGCCGTAGCCGATGCTGGCCGAGTAGCTGGCCAGGCCGATCAGGAAGTACATTGCCATGCCGTTGAAGGCGTTGAACGCTACGAGGATGATCTGCCAGAGCTTGGCGCGGCGGTATTCCACGCCGTCGATCTGACTTTGGGTGAGTCTCTCTTTAGCCATGATGATTTCTCCTGTTCTTTAATGGATTTGATTTGGGGCTTTTTTCTCTTGCATCCGCATTGTACAAAAAAGCCGGGGGCGCCGTAAAGCCAATAATCCCGGCGAAGTTACAAAAATTCGGGAAAAATCTTGTGGGAGCAAAAAAACTGTGATACAGTAAAAATGAAATCGGCAAAAAGGAGGCGGGGGCCTGTGGATCGCAGCCTGACGCGGGGAGAAGAGAACCTTCTGCTGCTGGAATCGGTCATTTCCAGCAGCGAAAAGCTGTATGTGTGGTGTTACGGCGAAGGGGGCGAAGGCATCGCCACTTCCTGCCCCGCGGAGGACGAGGCGCTGCTTTCCCGGGCGGCCTCCGTTTTCGGAGTGATCGAAAAGGCCCGCGGGATTGCAAATAATACGGAGCAGAGCGTCCCCTTCCTCGTCGGCTCGCCGGTCGGGATGCAGTGGGCCGTCACCTTTGAAACGGAACGCAAACGGAGCCTGATCTTTGTGATCGGCCCCGTGTTCTACGCCGCCCCATCCGAGCGGCAGCTGCGCGCCTCGCTGCGCCCCTTTACCGACACGCTCGAGAACGCCCGCTGGAGCAGCGAGCTGATCGCCGCGCTGCCGCGGCTGCCGGTCATGCCCTACGCCGTGTTCTCCCGCTATGTGATGCTCGTGCACAACACGCTCACGGGCGAGCAGCTCGGCCCCGAGGCGCTTGGCGCCGCGCACGCCGCCGCGGAAACAAAGGCCCCGGCCGCCGGTGAACGCGATCGGGAGAAGGTCTGGCTGGCCGAACGGGCCATGCTGCAGATGGTGCGCAACGGAGACATCAATTACCACGCCGTGATCCAGCGCAGCGTCAACCTCAGCCCGGGCGTCCCGGTCTCCGGCGCCGATCCCCTGCGGCAGGTCAAGACCAGCCTCGTCGTCTTTACGACGCTGGTCAGCCGCGCGGCGATGGAGGGCGGGCTGTCCCCGGAGGTCGCCTACGCGGTGGGGGATTCCTATCTCCAGGCCGTGGAGGACAGTCGGGATTCCGGCGAGCTGAGCGCGCTGGCCGCCGCCATGTACCACGATTTCATCTACCGGGTACATCATCTTCGTTCAAATCCGGGCTGTTCCCACGCGATCCAGAAGTGCTGCGATTACATCGAGCTGAGCCTCGACCGGAAGATCCGC
>CAMJQX010000192.1 GCA_946408145.1 uncultured Clostridia bacterium | reverse complement strand
TTGACAAGATCCAGAACGATCAGGCCGGCTATTCCCACCGGATCCTCTCACCCGCGCTGGTGGAGCGCTCCTCCTGTGCGCCTTACCGCAAGCGCTGAACCGTGATAACGACCGAAGCCCGGGCGAAATGCCCGGGCTTGTTTTTTTTCAGCGGATGGGGCTGTTGCTGGCGCTGATGACGTCTTCCCGGGATTCCATGAAAGCCTTCATCTCCGCGTACTCGATCTCTTTGCGGCGACGTACAGTCAGATCATACTCGGTGGTGCCGTCGCGGCGGCGGTCGACCTTGCTCTCCGTGACCTGGGCCTGCCAGAGCTCCATCTGATTCATCAGCGCGCCGTTGAAGTCATAGCCGTTTTTGACGATAAAGTGCAGGTGATTGGCGGCATACGCGTCGCCCCCGATGGCGTGGCGATGCAGCACGACCAGCAGCAGCAGGTTCACCAGAGCCGCCAGAATGCCCATCACATACATCCCCGCGCCGACGGTCAGGCCGACGACCGCCGAAAACCAAAGCACCGCGGCGGTAGTGAGCCCGCGGACCGTGTTGCCGTTTTTGAAGATGACGCCCGCGCCGAGAAAGCCGATCCCGCTGACGACCTGGGCGGCCAGACGCGCCGGATCGGAGGTTCGGGAACCGTCCAGGATCCCTCCCAGATCCGCGAAGCCGTATTTGGACACGATCATGCACAGGGCCGCTCCGCAGCAGACCACGATGTGCGTGCGTACGCCCGCCTCCTTGAAGCGTTTGCTCCTCTCAATGCCGATGAGCATGCCGAGGATACAGGACACGGCCAGCCTGCAGCAGCAATCCAGCAAGGGGCTGGTCGCAATCTCAAAAGACGAAAAAAAAGCGGACTGCATAAGCTCCTCCCTCCATCAGGGCGCTCTCAAGCCGAGCCTGCGGCGCCCAGGCTGAACATCTGGTTCTCCTTGTCCATCAGCTCTCGCAGGATGGGAAAAACCTGATAAATATCCTCGATCACATAGTCCGGCTCGAACTCCCGGCGCACGCCGGCGTCCTTTTCCCCGGTCAGCTTGGAGCAGATCTGGATGGAGCAGGCAAAGCCCGCCCGCTTGGAGCCGATGATGTCCCGGGAGATGGTATCCCCCACATAAACGCAGTTTTCCGGCTTCACCCGAAGCTGCCGGGTGGAGACCTCGAAGATATCCGGCAGAGGCTTGCGCATGCCGGTGACGGAGGAGAGCGTCACGTCCTGGAACAGGTCCCGGATGCCGTATTCCTCCAGGCTGTCAAAGACCTGGTACATGGCGGCGGTATTGCTGATGACGCCAAGCTTCAGTCCCAGATCCCGCAGGCCCTCCAGCATCTCCCGCACCCGGGGACGCAGGCTGCGGTGATAGTGGGTCAGCTCCCACATGTGGGCGATGGGCTCGCAGAGGGGCTCCAGGATCTCACGGGGAAAGTTGAAGTCTGCCAGGGCATAGTCCCGCCAGATGGGGATGGGCTTGAGCTCCACGTCGCAGCTGTCCCGGAACGCGCCGTAGCGCTTCCATCCGGCGTCCACCCGACGCTTCAGCTCCGCCAGATCCACCTCAGGATCCAGCCCGCCGGCCTTCAGCATCCGATCCAGCTCTTCCACGGCGGCAAGCTCGGACTGCTCATCCACAAAGACGTCCTCCAGCGTTCCGCCCATATCAAACATCACCGAAGTGATCATGGGTCATCCTCCCTAACATCCGCGGCACTCAGCTGCGGCGGACATATTTTTTCCACGCGGGCTCTTCCTCCACCGGCGCGGGCGCATGATGATCCCGCCGATAGAGCAGCGTGAACAGCACCAGCCCCAGGCCCACCGGGATCGCCGCGAACCACAGCACAAAGTGCAGGAACACGCGCATCGTTTCCCATTCCCGGAGCAGCAGCGCCATGGTGATAACAGAAGCCACAAGATACAGCAGCAGCCACAGATAGGTTCCAAGCATCAGGCGCTTGTCGCTCAGCAGCCGGTGCAGCACATAACCAACAAGCAAAACGGCCGCGCTGACGCACAGGGAAGCGGTAAGGTTCCCCAAGACAAGTGGCCAGCTCTCCGTCAGCAGGGCGAGCCAGTCCACGATATAGGTAAAGCCGATCAGGAGCAGGGCGATGAAGACGATGCTCAGGCTGAAGGTATAGACCAGAAAGCCGCTTTTGGGCTTGCCGTCCTCGGTAAAGAGAAAGGCTCTCCAAAAGCTCCTGGCCCTTTCGTCCCACTTCTTCTGCCTTTGCTGACGGCGGTTTTCCCGCTCCAGGTCACGGGTCTCGTGAGATCTATGCTTGTTCTCCATAGTGTTTCAGAAAACTGCGGAGCGGGCGAGGCCGCTCCGCAGTTGCTCAGACAGATGATCAGCCGATGTTGGGGTTCTGATCCAGCCAGTAGATCCACAGGTCCTGGGCGTCCAGGAACACGTTGTAGATGGAAGCAAGATCGGGCTCGGCAGCGTTCAGCTCGGCCAGCGTCATTTCGTTCTTCTTGTCCTTCACGTCGTCGCGGACGGGCCAGTTGCCTTCCTTGGCAAAGGGCTTGAAGCCGCCGCTTTCGCCGTCAGCGCCGCCGGTGACAAAGCGGATGAAGAGTCGGGCGCCGGCGGGGTGCTTGCAGTTGTTGACAACGTACAGGTACTCCAGGTTCTGCAGGCCGTTATAGGGATTCAGCACGACCCAGCCGATGTTGAAGCCGGAATCGTCGCGGTTGGTGATCTTGCCGGCAGAGGCCAGGGCCAGAGCGGGATCCTCGGCAGTGGAGTTGTGGACAGCTTCCACCAGCTCGTCGCCGTCGCCGATGAAGGTGATCTTCATCTGGCTGAAGCGCCACAGATACTCCACGCCGGCGTTGTTCGCAGGGATGTTGGGGAAGGCGCTGGCGTCGTATGTGTACTCCAGATCCTCACCGTAGACTTCCTTGTAGTTGGCGGCCATCTGGTCGGCGTTCACGATAAAGCTGGCGAAAATGGAAAGGTACGCTGTCTCGGAGCCGATCTCCTTGGTAAAGATGCGGTACTTCTGGCTGCCGTCCTCGTTCTTTTCGACGATCTGCCACCAGCTGTCAATGGGCTGCCCATCGGGGAAGGCTTCGGTGTTGTAGTACCAGAAGGACTGGGAGGCGTAGAGCGGATAGCCGTAGCGCAGCAGGCCATCGTCGATATGGGCGCAGATGTCTTCGGGATAGAAGGCTGTGATGATGCCGTCCTCATAGTCGCCGAAGAACACGTCGCCGTTGACGTCCTTCACCTGCAGCACATCGCCCTGGACGTTGCCGGCATTGGCTTCCAGGCGGCACTTCTGCAGCACTTCGTCATTGTCCAGGTCCATGATGTCCACAGTCAGGCCGGGGAAAGCTTCCTCGAAGGTCTCCTTCACCTTGAGCATCTTGGAAGAGGTTGCGTAAATATTGATGGCGCTGCCGTCCTTGACTTCCTCCTGAGCCTGGGCATAGAGCTCCTCGTCGGTCATCTTGCTCCACTCATCGAAAATGGGGCCAAAGAACAGGGAGTCCTCCACGGAAGGAGCGGCTTCCTCGGCAGGGGCTTC
>CAMJQX010000191.1 GCA_946408145.1 uncultured Clostridia bacterium | reverse complement strand
GAGCTGTTCCTGCAGATCGTCTACGGCCGCACCCAGAGCGCCTTCTCCGAGGGCGGCCTGCTCGTCGGCGCGTCGTTGGAGGATCTGGGCAAGGGTCTGCGCTCGCAGATCGGCACGATGTTCGCCACGAAGGAGAAGGGCCCGCGTTATCTGGAGATGACCGAGGGCTACTGCTCCCGCATGGCGCTCAACGCGGACGATGAGATCATCGGCTACGAGTTCGTCAGCCTCGGCAAGATGATGGACTTCATCAAGGGCGGCATGGACGCGAACGAAGCGCTCAAGAAGGCCACCGGCCACTACGGCCAGTGGGACGCCGCCGTGAAGTACATCGATCCCCGCAAGGAATAAGGGAGGGAATGACGATGGCATTATTTGAAAACTACGACCGCCGGATCGGCAAGATCAACGGCGTGCTGGCCGAGTACGGCATCGCCTCCGTGGAGGAGGCCCGCGAGATCTGCAAGGCCGCCGGCTTCGACCCCTACGAGATCGCCAAGGGCATCCAGCCCATCTGCTTTGAGAACGTCTGCTGGGCCTACTGCGTGGGCGCGGCCATCGCGCTCAAGTCCGGCGCGAAGAACGCCGAGGAGGCCGCCCGCGCGATCGGCATCGGCCTGCAGAGCTTCTGCATCGACGGCTCCGTGGCGGACAGCCGCAAGGTCGGCATCGGCCACGGCAACCTCGCCGCGATGCTTCTGAGCGACGAGACCAAGTGCTTCGCCTTCCTCGCCGGGCACGAGTCCTTCGCCGCCGCCGAAGGCGCGATCGGCATCGTGCGCAACGCCAACAAGGTGCGCAGGCAGCCCCTGCGCGTCATCCTCAACGGCCTCGGCAAGGACGCCGCGCAGATCATCTCCCGCATCAACGGCTTCACCTACGTGCAGACGCAGTACGACTACTTCACCGGCGAGCTGAAGGTCGTCCGCGAGATCCGCTACTCCGAGGGCGAGCGCGCCAACGTCCGCTGCTACGGCGCGGATGACGTGCGTGAGGGCGTGGCCATCATGCACGCCGAGGGCGTGGACGTCTCCATCACCGGCAACTCCACCAACCCCACCCGCTTCCAGCATCCTGTCGCCGGCACCTACAAAAAGGAGTGCGTCGAGCAGGGCAAGAAGTACTTCTCCGTCGCCTCCGGCGGCGGCACGGGCCGCACGCTGCATCCGGACAACATGGCCGCCGGCCCCGCCTCCTACGGCATGACCGACACCATGGGCCGCATGCACTCCGACGCGCAGTTCGCGGGTTCCTCCTCCGTCCCCGCGCACGTGGAGATGATGGGCTTCCTCGGCATGGGCAACAACCCCATGGTCGGCGCGACCGTCGCTGTCGCCGTCGCGGTGCAGAACAGCCTCAAGGCCTGAGCCGCTCTATCAAAGCAAACAGCCGAATACCGAAAAGGGACATGCGAGAGCATGTCCCTTTTTCTCTGTCGGCATGCCGGAGCAGATCCCATGTGCGCCGGCCTTGCTCGCGCGGATATTTCAGTGTTCAGGCCTTTTTCTTGCCGAAAGCCGGAAGACGGCATTGACAAACGGCCGCGGAGGAAATATAATAACACCTGTTATATAAACAGCAGAGGTCGGGAGGGAGATCCCATGTCCAGAAAGCCGAGCGTCAGCCGCGAGGAGCTCATAGAGGCCGCCTTCCGCCTGATCCGCCGCGAGGGGCACGAGGCTCTGAGCGCGCGCAGCCTCGCCGCCGAGATCGGCTGCTCCACGCAGCCGGTCATGTACCGCTTCCCCAATCTCGCCGAACTGCGGGAGCTGGCTTATCAGCGGGCGGATCGCTTCCACACGGACTTCGTTCTCTCCGCGGACAGCCTGCAGGAGACCGGGCTGCGCTATATCCGCTTCGCGGCGGAGGAGGCGAACTTGTTCCGCTTTCTCTTCCAGTCGGGGCACTTCGACGGCGCAAGCGTCAAGGACATGATCCGCGCGCCGGAGTCGACGGAGATCCTTCGGGCCGCCGCGGCCGGCCTGTCGCTGCCGGAGGAGGAGGCCGCATCCGTGTTCGAGGCCCTGTTCCTCACCGTCCACGGCTGTGCGAGCCTCATCGCGAACAACGCCATGCGCTATGAGCCCGCTGCCATAGAACAAATGCTGCTCTCCCTTGCGGTGAGTCTGTCAGGAAAGGAATGAGACCCATGATGAAGCTCTATCGGAAAAGCGAACTATACTTTGCCCTCGCGATGATCGCCGTCTACGTCTTCGTATTCGGGACGCTGCGCTCGCTCGGTGACGACAGCCCCTATATGGCCCTCTCCCTGCTGCTCTTCGCCGCGCTGCTCTTAGTCTTCGTCAAGAGAAACAGCCTCATGGAAAAGTACGGTCTCTCCGGCTGGGCGAAGAACAGCCGGCAGATGCTGTATTTCATCCCTCTCTGGATCGTCACGACGGGCAACCTCTGGGGCGGGCTCGCGCCGAAGTATGAGGGGCTCGGGCTCCTGTGCGCGGTCGTCATGTTCGCGCTGGTCGGCTTTGTGGAGGAACTGATCTTCCGCGGCTTTCTGTTCAAGGCCATGCTGAAGGACGGCAAGGCCTCCACGGCGATCATCGTCTCCTCTGTCACCTTCGGCATCGGGCATATCGTCAATCTCCTGTCCGGTCACGGCAGTCCGGAGACCTTCCTGCAGATCGGCTTTGCGATCGCGATGGGCTTTCTCTTTACCTTTGTGTACTACAAGAGCGGGAGCCTGCTGCCGGGGATCCTCGCCCACAGCCTGATCGACGTCTTCTCCGTCTTTTCCGCCCGCTCGGAACTCGCGGCCTGGACCTTCATCTGCGTCGTGCTCCTGACCGCCGTGTTCTACGGCCTCTATCTCAGCAGGCTGGAGACGCCTGCGGTCAACCGCCCCCGGCAGGCCTGATCCTCTTCATGCGCGTTTTTTCGCAGGACGACTCTTCTCATACTCTCCTGTATCATGTCTCTTCGCCCCGCCGCACAGCGGGGCATTTTTCTGTTTTCTTCTTGACAAGCGCAGGGAAGCCGTGTATGATAACATTCGTTGCGTAACTATTGATGCATAACATTCGTTTTTTGGAGGACGGGATCACATGCCCCCCAGAGTCAAGTTTCAAAAAGAAGAGATCGTCACGACCGCGCTGGAGATCGCGCGGGAGAAAGGGATCGACGCGGTCACGGCGCGCGAGGTGGCAAATGCCCTCGGCGTCTCCACCCGGCCGATCTTCACCTATTACGAGACGATGGACCAGCTGAAGGCCGACGTCTTCGCGCTGACGAAGGGGCGCTACCGCGCATATATCGAGCGCGGGCTTGAGGCTCCCATCCCCTTCCTCGGCATCTGGCAGCAGTATCTCGCCTTTGCCAGAAGCGAGCCGGAGCTCTACCGGATGCTCTTCCTCACACGGCCGGGCACAGTCTCCGGCGGCGCGATGGAGGCGCTGAAGCTCTCGCAGGATCTGGCGCGGGAGTCGCTGATGCACGTTTACAACTTGAACGCCGACGCGGCGGATCGCTATTTCCGCGACCTCTGGCTGGTCGCCTTCAGCTTCGCCACGCTGGTCGTGACCGACGACTGCCCCTACAC
>CAMJQX010000190.1 GCA_946408145.1 uncultured Clostridia bacterium | reverse complement strand
AAGGAAGGCAAGCTGATCGTCGACAAGGATGTCATTCTGACCGACCTGCCCGGCATTTACTCGCTCTCTCCCTATACGCTGGAAGAGGTCGTGGCCCGGAATTACCTCATTGAGGAAAAGCCGGACGCCATCCTGAACATCGTGGACGCCACGAACCTCGAGCGAAACCTCTACCTGACCACCCAGCTCACCGAGCTCGGCATCCCCGTGGTCATCGCGCTGAACATGATGGACCTCGTGAAGAAGGCCGGCGACGTCGTCAACGTCAAGGAGCTGAGCCGTCAGCTTGGCTGCCCGGTCGTGGAGATCTCCGCCCTCAAGGGCGAGGGCGTGAACGACGCGGCAAAAGCTGCGATCGAGGCAGCAAAGAACGGCAGGACTATCCCGCAGCACAGCTTCTCCGGCCCGGTGGAGCACGCGCTGGCACACATCGAGGAGGTCACGGTACATAATCTGCCCGAGGAGCGGCAGCGCTGGTACGCGATCAAGCTCTTCGAGCGCGACGAGAAGGTGCTCGAACAGCTCCAGATCCCCGCCGACGTGCGCGCGCATATCGAAAAGGACATCCAGGCGGCCGAGAAGGAGCTGGACGACGACGCCGAGAGCATCATCACCAACGAGCGCTATATCTACATCGGCAATATGCTCAGGGGCATTTACAGGAAAAAGGGCAAGGGGCAGCTCTCCGCCTCCGACAAGATCGACAGGATCGTGACCAACCGTATCCTGGCGCTCCCGATCTTTGTCCTGGTCATGTGGCTGGTCTATGCGCTGTCGATGGGCACCTCTATTTCGGACGGCGGCATCTCCATCGGCACCTTTCTCACCGACTGGACGAACGACGTGCTCGGCGGCGCGTGGCTGACCGACGGTTCCCGCGCCATCCTCGAGGGCTGGAACGTCGCCCCCTGGCTGGTCGGCCTGATCTCCGACGGTATCCTGGCGGGCGTGGGCGCGGTGCTCGGCTTCGTGCCCCAGATGCTGGTCCTCTTCCTGATGCTGTGCCTGCTCGAAGACTGCGGCTACATGGCCCGTATCGCCTTCATCATGGACCGCATCTTCCGCCGCTTCGGCCTGTCCGGCAAGAGCTTCATCCCGATGCTCGTCGGCACCGGCTGCGGCGTTCCCGGCGTCATGGCTACCCGCACCATTGAAAACGAGCGCGACCGCCGCATGACGATCATGACCACGACCTTCATCCCCTGCGGCGCGAAAATGCCCATCATCGGCCTGATCGCGGGCGCCCTCTTCGGCGGCAGCACCTGGGTCGCCACCTCCGCGTACTTTATCGGAGTGGCCGCGATTGTCCTCTCCGGCATCATGCTGAAGAAAACCAGAGCCTTCGCGGGCGACCCCGCGCCCTTCGTCATGGAGCTGCCCGCCTACCACCTGCCCGCCTGGGGCAACGTCCTGCGCGGCACCTGGGAGCGCGGCTGGAGCTTCATCAAGCGCGCCGGCACGGTCATCGTGGTTTCGTCTATCGTGATCTGGTTCCTCACCAGCTTCGGCTCCGTCAACGGCCGCTTCGGTATGGTGGACAGCCTTTATGAGGATGACAGTGTCGTCACCGAGGAATATGTCGCCATCGTGGCCGACCGCATGGGCATCCCCGAGGACGAGGTCGAGCCCATGGACGACTCTATCCTCGCAAGAGTCGCCCAGCCCGTCTCCGTCGTGTTCAAGCCTCTGGGCTTCGGCGACTGGAAGCCCACCGCCGCGACCGTGACCGGCCTGGTTGCCAAGGAAGAGGTCGTCGCCAACTTCGGCATCATGTACGCCTACGACGACAACGACGGTGAGGAAGAGCTGGAGGAGAACGGCGACCAGATCTGGGATCGGGTGGCCGAGGACTTCAATGCCTTCTCCGGCGGGCACGGCAGACTCGCCGCATACACCTTCATGATCTTCAACCTGCTCTGCGCCCCCTGCTTCGCGGCCATCGGCGCCATCAAGCGCGAGATGAACAGCCGCAGGTGGACCTGGTTTGCGATCGCCTATCAGTGCGGCTTTGCTTGGGTGATCGCCTTCATCGTCTGGCAGGTCGGCCGTCTCTTCGCGGGCGGCATGAACCCCGTCGGCCTGGTCCTTGCGCTTGTCATGCTGGCGCTGCTGCTGTGGCAGCTCTTCAAGCCCTACAAGGAAGCGCAGAAGCTGACCGTAAAATAAGCTCTCATCTCTCTCCATATGGCGGCGCTGCAGGGTTCTCTCCCTCTGTCCCCGCAGCGCCGCCGCTCCTTTGTAAGGAAGTGATCCTATGTTTGCCTGGCTATCTGCCAATCTCATCAATATCGTTCTCGTCACCGTCATCGTGCTGATCGTCGCGCTGCTGATCCGCGGCATGATCCGTGACAGAAAAGCGGGAAAGCGCTCCTGCGGCGGCAGCTGTGCAGGCTGCGGCGCCTGCGGCGGATGCAGCGCCTGCGGGAAATGCGGCGCGATGAACGCTGCGCGGACCATGCAGGGTATGTCCGACAGATAACGCAAAAACACCGGACTTACGTCCGGTGTTTTTGCGTTATCCCCGATCAGCATTTCCCTCAGGCCAGGCCGGGCTTGCAGGGGCGGCCGATGCTCCTGCGGTGGGCATAGTACAGCTCCTCCGTGGCGAGGGCCATTTTCGTGACTGAGAACGGCGCGTCGTGCGGGTAGATGTACCAGGTGTCCTCGAGCGTGTTGAGATCGACGCAGTCGCCGTATTTTCCGAGATACTCGTACTCGATATGACAGGAATACAGGCTCGGCACCGGCTTGATCATCTCGAAGGGCCGACCGTCCCGATCAGTCCCGCGCACGGTGAAGCCGTTCATGTCGTGGACCATCGTACCCTCGCCGAGCGGGAGAAAACGCTTCGCGTTCGGCAGGGAATCGACCCGCACCGGCAGAACCCCGGAGGAGTAGGTCCCGGCCTCGACCTCGCGGCGGACGTTTTCGCGCTCCCACTCGTACCAGTCGGGGATGTGGGAAAACTCGGTCTCCCCCTCGTCCGCGGACAGCTCCCCGTATTCAGACATGGTCCAGCTCTTGCCGCAGGCGCCGCATCGGAGCTGCGCGCCACGGCTGCTCATGCGGAATTCCGCCCGACACGCGGGGCACTGGTAGAGCACCTTGTGCAGGCCCTCGGCCCGCCCCGCATAGGGCGTAGCGATTTGCCGCTCCCTCTGCCAGGCGAAATCGTCGTACTGAAAAGCCTCGACGATGCGCCGGTTGATCTCGTCCACGGGCAGCTCCCGCAGCTCGTCTGGCGTCAGCAGCAGACGCAGCTCCGCCTCCGTCGGGGAGACTCCGCGGTCATGCAGGTTCCAGAAGGGGGAGTTCACATGGTGCCCGTGGCACATGAGCGTCACGACCGGGACCTTCAGCAGGCGGCAGAGCTTGCCCAGGGAGGCGGGGAGCACCGCCGTCGTACCGCAGAGGGAATAGCGGGCCTCCGGGTAGATCACGGCGATATCGCCGTTGTCCACGACCTGCCGCAGCTGGCGGATGAGGGTCACGTCGTTTGTGAATTTGCGCTTGCAGATGCAGCCCACGTCCCGCAGCAGCTTTTCCCGGCCGATGAAGC
>CAMJQX010000189.1 GCA_946408145.1 uncultured Clostridia bacterium | reverse complement strand
TGGACAGGGCCGTGCCCCACTGGCCGGCGCCGGTCTCGGTGGTGACGCCCTTCAGCCCCTGCTTCTTGGCATAGTAGGCCTGGGCGATGGCGGAGTTGAGCTTGTGGCTGCCGCTGGTGTTGTTGCCCTCGAACTTGTAGTAGATCTTCGCGGGCGTGCCCAGCTTTTCCTCCAGACAGTAGGCGCGCACGAGCGGCGAGGGGCGGTACATCTTGTAGAAATCCACGATCTCCCGCGGGATGTCAAAGAAAGGCGTGGTGTCGTCCAGCTCCTGCTTTACCAGCTCCTCGCAGAAGATGCCGCTCATCTCCTCGGCGCTCAGGGGCTGGCAGGTGCCGGGATTGAGCAGGGGCGCGGGCTTGTTCTTCATGTCCGCGCGCAGGTTGTACCATTTGGTCGGGATCTCGTTTTCGGACAGGTAGATTTTGTAGGGGATGTTCTGCTGACTCATGGGGATCGCTCCTTTTTTCTGATGTCAGAGGCAAACAAAAAACCCTTGCCTCTGCAAATGTTTTGCAGGGACAAGAGCCAAAACTCCTGCGGTACCACCCGGCTTGGTGCCATGCACCCACTCAAGCGCGCCATCACGCGCCGGCCCTATGCTAACGGACGGCCAACTCCGTCTCCCATACTGAGGCTCGCGCCTGTTCTGTTCGCCCTCGCAAGACCATTCGCCCGGCACCGCCGTACCGCATTCCCACCAGCAGCGGCTCTCTGTACCTTTGGATCGCCGGGTTACTCTTCTTGCTCCTCGGTTTGAACATACTTTACCACCGCAATGAAAGAAAGTCAATATGTTTTTCAAGTGATCCTTCCTGTTATGCCATTTCAAGCGAAAACTGTTTACTTGCGCCGGAAACTGTGATAATCTAAATCAAACAGAGGAAAGGAGCGGCGCACGGTGAAAATTGCAATGGCACAGATGCGCATGGAGCCGACGATCGAGGAGAATCTGGCAAAGACCCTGCTACTGATGGAGCGGGCGGCGGCGCTGGACGCGGAGCTGATTTTCTTCCCGGAGGTGCAGCTCTCGCCCTTCTTCGCGGCCAAAAGAGGAGAGGACGCCTCAGGCTGGCTCGTGACCGCCGAGGGCCCGGAGATCACGGCGATCCGTGACAAGGCCCGGGAGCTCGGGCTCTGCGTCAGCCCGAACGTCTATCTGCTGGAAAACGGAAAGCCCTATGACGCCTCCCTCATGATCGGCGGGGACGGCGAGATCATGGGCGTGAGCAAAATGGTGCACATCCCGCAGGCGGAGAACTTCTGGGAGCAGGACTACTACACGCCCTCGGACACGGGCTTTCGCGTCTATGACCTGCCCGGCGGCAGAGTAGGCATCGTGATCTGCTTTGACCGCCATATTCCGGACGGCGTGCGCAGCTGCGTGCGGCAGGGCGCGGAGCTCGTGATCATCCCCACGGCCAACCTGACGACGGAGAACATGGGCCTGTTCGAGATGGAGATCCGCGGCCTCGCGGTGCAGAACCGCTGCTTCATTGCCATGTGCAACCGCGTCGGGCAGGAAGGGGAGCTCCGCTTCTCCGGCCAGTCCATCCTGGTCGCGCCGGACAGCCGGATCGATTTCAAAGCCGGCTCCATGGAGGGGCTGTATCTCATGGATCTAAACCCCGAGGAGGCCAGACGGGCCCAGGCCGACTGCTGCTGGTTCGAGCACGATCTGCTGCCCCGCTGAACAATCGGATCATTCAACACAACAACGGCCGCCGAAAAGGCGGCCGTTTCCGTTAATATCCTTCTCGAAAAAAAGCAAAAAAAGAGGTGGACAAATCGAAATAAAAGTGTATAATTGTATACAATGAAAAGCGCCGTAGGACGGCGGAGGAAAATGCCATGAAAGAGCGCAAGAGTATTTCGATCGCCGATCAGATCTTTGAACAGCTGGAGCGGGACATCCTCTCCGGCAAATATCCGCGCGGCGAACTGCTGACCGAGCTGCGGCTGTCAGAGGAGCTCGGCGTGAGCCGCACGCCGATCCGCGAGGCGATCCGCCGCCTGGAGCAGGAGAACATCCTGGAGGAGGCGGGCCGCGGCGTCACGGTCGTGGGCATCTCCAAGCAGGACATGCTGGACATGTACGAGATCCGCATCCGGATCGAGGGTCTGGCGGCCGAGTGGGCGGCGGCGCGCATCGGCGACGAGGAACTGAATCAGATCCGCGAGACGCTGGAGCTGCAGCGCTACTACACCGAAAAGGGCGGCAGCCACTCCGACCAGATCAAGAATCTGGACTCGCAGTTTCATGAGCTGGTCTACCGCGCCTGCGGCAGCCGCGCGCTGACCGATACGCTGATCGGCCTGCACAAGAAGATGACCAAATTCCGCATGGCCTCGGTCAGCAAGCAGAGCCGCGCCCTCCAGTCGGTGGAGGAGCATGAGGCGATCCTGGCGGCGCTGAGCGCGCACGACGCCGAAGCGGCGGGCGAGGCGATGACGGCCCATGTCGTCAACGCCCGCGACCGCATGCGCGACATGGGCGACGAGGACGCGCTGAAGTAAACGAAAGAAACAGGAAGCCCCTGGGTATGTGAACAAACTCACACACCCAGGGGCTTTTGTCGTTTCCCTGGCGCCGCGCGCTTACTTCCGCGCAATAACGATGGGCTGGTAGAAGCCCGTGGTCTCCGGGAATTCCCAGCGCACGTCCCTGCAGCCGCAGGCATGGAGAAGCCCGGTGATCTCCTCCCTCCGCACCGCGCGGTACTCACACTCGAATTTGCTGATCTCCAGGCTGGCTCCGTCGTCGATGATGTACTGGACGAAGCGGTAATTCTCCCCGACCCAGTCCCAGGTCTGGAACAGGACGCGCTGCCCGCTCCCGGTCTTGTGGACGTACGGCGCGGAATGGGCCGGCCTTTCCTCCAGCATCCGGTCGTAGTCCCGGATGCTCGCGACGAAGAGCCCGCCGCCGCGCAGTCGGCCGACGATGCTCCGGAGCGCCTTTTCGAGATCGGCGGCCGTCAGCATGTGCGGCAGGGCGTTGTCCATGGCGATGACGATGTCGAAGCGCTCCGAAAAGCTGTCCTCCAGCGAGCGGAAGTCCGCCTGCCGGAGACGGAGCGAAACGCCGCTTTCCGCGGCTCTCTTTTCCGCCTCCCTGAGCTCGCCTGCGCTGATGTCGGAAGCGGTCACGTCGTAGCCGAGCGCGGCGAGACCGATCGCCTGCGTGCCGATCCCGCATGCGCAGTCGAGGATCCGGGCGGAGGCGTCAAAGCCGCTGCGCTCAAAGATCCCGCGCAGGAACGCCGCCTCCTCGCGGGTCGTGCTCTGCCAGTCCTGATAGAACTTGTCGTACTGCGAGGCCATGCTGTCGTAAAAGCTCTGGGTGATGTCGGCGACGACCGGCTTTTTCATGCGGCTTCCCTCCCATCAGTATTTGTTTTAAGGATAGCACAGAAACAACACAAACACAACAGCGCGGTCGGCGTCGACCGCGCTGCTGAAGATTTGAGGCGAATTACTTTTTGTATTCCGGCGTGCGGGCGATATAGCCCTTCGCGTCCTTGATGAAGCTTGCGATGATGAGGCAGATGACCGCCGCGAT
>CAMJQX010000188.1 GCA_946408145.1 uncultured Clostridia bacterium | reverse complement strand
CGCGGGCGAGAAGGGCTCCTGGTTCACCGGCACGGCCAACGCCATCTACCAGAACCTGGCCTTCATCGAGAACTACGACCCCGACACCGTCCTGATCCTCTCCGGCGACCACATCTACAAGATGGATTACGCCGACATGCTCCGCGAGCACAAGGAGAAGGACGCGGCGCTGACCATCGCCGTGCAGGAGGTCTCGCTGGAGGAGGCCACCCGCATGGGCATCCTCAACACCGCGGCCGACGGCTATGTCGAGGAGTTTGAGGAGAAGCCCAAGAAGCCCAGAAGCAATCTCGCATCCATGGGCATCTACATCTTCGACTGGAAGAAGCTCAGAGACGCGCTGATCGCCGACGAGAACGATCCCAACTCCGCCAAGGACTTCGGCAAGAACATCATCCCCAGGATGCTCGCAGACGGCGAGAAGATCTGGCCCTACCGCTTCGCAGGCTACTGGCGCGACGTCGGCACCATCTCCTCCCTCTGGGAAGCCAATATGGACATGCTCTCCCAGACCGACTTCAATCTCTATGACGACAGCTGGCCCGTCGGCTCCCGCAGCCCGATCTGCCCGCCGGCCTTCGTGGGCGAAAACGCCAAGGTCACGCACTCCATCGTCACCGAGGGCGGCGAGGTCTACGGCGTGGTCGAAAACTCCGTCCTGTCTCCCAACGTGATCGTGGAGGAGGGCGCTGAGGTCTCCTACAGCGTGCTCATGCCCGGCGCCGTCGTGAAGAAGGGCGCGGTCGTGAAGTACGCCATCATCGGCGAGAACACCCTGATCGATACCGGCGCCAAGGTCGGCACCGAGCCCGACGGCTCGGCCGGCTGGGGCATCGCGACCTGCGGCCCCAACATCCGCATCCGCAAGAAAGCGACGGTGCCCGCCGGGGCCATGATCTACACCGGAGAGGAGGTCTGAGCCATGAGAAATTACCACGGTATTATCTTCGCTTACCAGACCACGCCCGAGCTGCGCGAGCTCGTCAGCGCCCGCAGCGCCGCGTCCCTGCCCTTCTGCGGCAGATACCGTCTGATCGACTTTCCCCTGTCCTCCATGCGCAACGCCGGCATCCTCGACTGCGGCGTCATCATGCAGCGCAACTATCAGTCCCTGCTCGACCACATCGGCAGCGGCAAGGCCTGGGACATGAGCCGCCGCAGCGGCGGCCTGCGCATGCTGCCCCCCTTCGGCCTGCCCGAGTACCACACCGGCAACTACATCGGCACCATCGAAGCTCTGAACGCCGTCTCCACCTACGTCCGCGACATCCCGCAGAAGCACGTTGTCCTGATGCTCGGCAGCATGGTCGCCAACATCGACCTCGACGCCGCCATCCGCCAGCATGAGAGCACCGACTCCGACATCACCGCCATCGTCGGCGACGCCAAACCCATGGGCACCCACCACCGCTTCATCGTCGGGCCCGACGGCTATGTCCGCGGCATCGACCTCTACCGCAGGAACGACGGCGCCGGCATGCCCGGCCTCGAGGGCTACATCATCCACAAGGAGACCCTGCTGGATCTGATGGACCGCTGCAAGGCCATGAATCTCTACGCCTTCCACAAGGACGCGCTGACCCTCTTCCTCTCCGGCGGCGGCAAGATGGACGTCTATATCCACCGCGGCTATGCCACGGCCATCCGCACCGTGGACGAGTATTACAAGGCCAACCGCGACATGCTCGACCCCGAGCTGCGCCGTCAGGTCTTCCCGGCGGAGCGCCCGGTGCGCACCAAGATCCAGGAGTACGTGAGCACCTACTACGGCGAGGAGGCTGTCGTCCGCCGCTCGCTGGTGGCCGACAACTGCGTCATCGAGGGTGAGATCGAAAACTGCATCGTCTTCTCCGGCGCGCGCATCGCCCGCGGCGCCCATCTCAAGGACTGCATCGTCATGCGCGGCTGCACCGTCGAAAAGGGCGCGGATCTGCGCTACGTGATCGCCGACAAGGTCACCTCCTTCTCGGAAGGGACGGTTCTCGCCGGAAACGAGAAGCTCCCGCTGGTCGTCCCCAAGGGCACATCCATCTGAACTTCCGACCCCTGCGCGCCCGAAAGGGCGCGTAGGGGCGGCTATCAACCGCCCGCCCGGAAGGCGGGCGGTTGATAGCCGTCCCTACGGCTTTTTTATTTTTCGAAATCTAAATCCTTTGGAGGTTATTTTCCATATGATCGGACAAATTTCCCGCGACGAAGTGCGCAGCGCCATCGAGGACAAGCTCTGTGCCTATTTTGCCACGACCGGCGACGCCGCCACCGACGAGCAGATCTTCCGCTCCTCCGCCATGGTCATCCGTGAGATCATGAGCCGCTTCCTGGCCGTGGAGGATCCCCGCCGCGTCGAGAAGGAAGTACACTACATGTCGATGGAGTTCCTCATGGGGCGCAGCCTCATGAAGAACGCCTTCAACCTCGGCATCGGCGAGGCGCTGGTCGGCGCCCTGCAGGACATGGGCCGCGACGCGGCGGACATCTTCGAGGAGGAGCCCGACGCCGGCCTCGGCAACGGCGGCCTCGGCCGTCTGGCGGCCTGCTACATGGACAGCATGGCGACCCTGGGCATCGAGGGCACGGGCTATTCCATCTGCTACGAGCTCGGCATCTTCAAACAGAGATTCAAGGACGGCAAGCAGACCGAGATCGCCGACAACTGGCGCACCGCGCTCGAGAGCTGGCTCGTCCCCCGCTACGAGGACGCGGTTGAGGTCCGCTTCGGCGGTCAGATCGCCCCGCATTGGGATAACTTCGGCCGCTATCACGCCGAGCACACCGGCTACGACGCGGTCATCGCCATCCCGCGCGACATGCTGATCGCCGGCTACGAGGGCAAGCAGATCAACACCCTGCGCCTCTGGGATGCCGAGAGCCCCAGCTCCCTGGACATGTACCTCTTCTCCGAGGGCAAGTACGTGCGCAGCATGGAGCAGCGCACCATGGCTGAGGTCATCACCAAGGTCCTCTATCCCGCGGACGACCACATCGAGGGCAAGACCCTGCGCCTCAAGCAGCAGTATTTCTTCGTCTCCGCCACCGCGCAGGACGTGGTGAGAAAGCACATCGCCAAGTGGGGCGATATCCACTCCTTCGCCAAGCACCACACCATCCAGATCAACGACACGCACCCGACCATGATCATCCCCGAGCTCATGCGCATCTTCATGGATGAGCACGGCCTCGGCTGGGACGACGCCTGGAACATCGTCAAGGAGAGCGTCGCCTACACCAACCACACCGTCATGAGCGAGGCGCTGGAGAAGTGGCCGCAGGAGCTGGTGCAGCAGCTGCTGCCCCGCCTGTGGGAGATCATGTGCGAGATCAACCGCCGCTGGTGCAGCTATCTGGTCTACAACTTCAACTGGGACGAGCGCGTCGGCCGCAATCTCATCATCCGCGACGGGAAGGTCCACATGGCCAACATGTGCCTTGCCGCCTGCTACATGGTCAACGGCGTCTCCCGTCTGCACGGCGAGATCCTCAAGGACGACCTGTTCCATGACATCTACACCCTGCGCCCCGACCGCTTCACCCACGTCACCAACGGCATCGACCACCGCCGCTGGCTGGCCCAGATCAACCC
>CAMJQX010000187.1 GCA_946408145.1 uncultured Clostridia bacterium | reverse complement strand
TTCGAGAAATAATCCTTCGTGAGCTTCGTCACGACGCCGGAGAGCATCAGCAGCGCGATCAGGTTCGGGATCGCCATGAGACCGTTGAGCGTGTCGGCGATATCCCACATCAGCGTGCCGGAGCCGACGGCGCCGACGATGCAGACGAGTGCGAAAAGGATCTTGTAGATCAGCACAACGATCTTGTTGTTGCCGGTCAGATAGCCCCAGAAGTTCTCGCCGTAATAGCCCCAGGAGAGGATGGTGGACAGGGCGAAGAACAGCAGGCTCAGCTCGATGATCTTGCCGCCGAGCGTGCCGGGCAGGATCGTGTTGAAGGCCGCCGCGGCCGCCGCGCCCTTGGAGGCGTAGGCGGACAGGCCGCCCTCAGCGTTCAGGATGCCGGAGAGCAGCACGGCGAAAGCGGTGATGGTGCAGATGACGATGGTGTCGATAAAGACCTCGAACACGCCCCAGATCGCCTGCTCGCAGGGCTCCTCGGTGGAGGAGGCGGCATGGGCGATCGGCGCGGAGCCGAGGCCGGCCTCGTTGGAAAAGACGCCGCGGGCAAAGCCCTGCTTCATGGCCAGCATGATCGTATAGCCGAAGAGGCCGCCGCCGACGCTCTTGAAGGAGAAAGCGCCTGCGAAGATCTGCGCGAACACGGCGGGGATCTGCGTGATGCGCAGGATGATGACGACCAGGCCCGCGAGGATGTAGAACGCGGACATGAAGGGCACCAGCAGAGAGGTGACCTTGCCGATGCGCTTGATGCCGCCGAGCGTCACGAGCGCGACGACCACCGCGATCAGGATGCCGGAGACGAGCGGGGAGATATGGAACAGATCGTCGAGAGCGCCCGCGATCTCACTGCTCTGGGCGATGTTGCCGATGCCGAAGGTGGCGAGGCCGCCCAGCAGACAAAAGATCACGGCAAGCCATTTCCAGCCCTTGCCGATGCCGTTTTCAATGTAATACATCGGCCCGCCGTGGTAGGCGCCGTTCTCGTCCTTGACGCGGTACTTCATGGCCAGCACGATCTCGGCGTACTTGGTGACCATGCCGAAGAAGGCAGCGACCCACATCCAGAACACCGCGCCCGCGCCGCCGGTGAAGATCGCCCCGGTCACGCCCGCGATGTTGCCTGTGCCGACCGTGCCCGCAAGGGCGGTCGTGACGGCCTCAAAGGCGGAAATATTCGCGCCGTGTTCCTTCTCAGTCTTTTTCCGGAACAGGGTGCCGACCGTGTTTTTCAGGATCCGGCCGAAGTGCGTGACCTGCAGCCACTTGACGCGCACGGTCAGATACACGCCGGTACCGACCAGCAGCAGGAGCATCAGCGGCCCCCACGCGAAGCTGTTGACAGCGCCGTTTACGGCTTCCACTTTGGAAATGAATGCGTCCATTTGATTCTGTCCTTTCCGTTTGTTTTCTCCCCTGATCAGCCTGATAAGATTATACAAAAAGGAGCCGCGTTTTTCAAGGCAGCTCCGAAGAATGACAGACGGCGGCATAAAGAATACTCCGCAAGCCGCCGATCGCGCTCTGTCCTTTGGCCTGAGAGATTCGGCCGTTTCCGGCCTTGCACCTTCGGCACTCATGCAGCATGAGATTCTCCAGAGTTCCTCCGCATCCTGTCTACTTCGTATTCAGGGAGCTTCAAGGGATATTCACTTGGTATGCGTGTATGATAGCATACTGCACAAAGAAATGCAACAGCAATTTAGCGATTTAACCAAATAATTTTTCCCGCGCCTCCGGGATGCGCTGTTTCAGCTCCTCCATCCCGCAGAGCAGGAAGCGTTTGTCGTGGCAGTCGGAATTCAGGATCAGCGGCATTTTCCGCCGCCGCAGCTCCTCGAGCAGCCAGGCCTCGGGGTAGGGCGCCGTGCGGTAGCCGCGCGCGATCGCGCCGGTGTTGACCTCAAAGATCACCGGGCACGCGCAGAGCCGGTCGAGCGCCGCGAGCGCCGCCGCACGGTAGCGCGGATGGGAGGTGTCGAAGAGGCTCCCGTCCTCGTTGAACTTCGTCACGAGGTCGAAATGGCCGACGACGTCGCAGCGCGTCCTGTCATAGATCTCCCCCGCCATGGCGTAATACTGCTCGATAAAGGCGTAATAGTCCCCGCCGTAATGCTCGCGCACATGGGAAAGCTGTATCTCCTTCGTGTGGTCTACCGTAAGGTACTCGCCGTCCTTGAAGAGATAATGCACCGAGCCGATCACATAGTCGTAATCGTCCGTCGGCAGCGGCGAATAGTAGTCCTGCTCGACGCCGAGGAGGATGCGGATCCTGCCGGCGTATTTCTCTCTGAGTGCGCGGATCTCACGCTTGTAGGCCTCCGTCGCCTCCGGCGTCATGCAGCAGTCGTCGAAGGGCACGTATGCGTGCTCGGAAAAGCCCAGCTCCTCGCAGCCCAGCGCGATCGCCCGGCGGATCATGGCCTCCGGCCTGTCCCTGCCGTCGACATAGCGGCTGTGGGTGTGGTAGTTGTTCAGGCTCATACCATCTTCTCCTGCTTGACCTTGTGATCGATGATGTGCCGCGAGGCGAGCTCCTTCCGCACCTCGCCAAGGGGGATCCCCATCTGCACCATCAACACGAGCACATGATAGCAGAGATCCGCGATCTCGTAAACAGTCTCCCGCCGATCCTCCGCCTTGCCGGCGATGATGACCTCGGTGCACTCCTCCCCGACCTTTTTGAGGATCTTGTCGAGCCCCTTGTCGAAGAGATAGCTCGTGTAGGAGCCCTCCGGCCGCTCGGCCTTTCTGTCCTCCAGCAGCGCGTACAGCCCGTCAAGGGAGAAGGCGGAGGGCTCCCCGCTCTCCCAGACGGGATCGACAAAGCAGGAGTCCGTGCCGAGGTGGCAGGCGGGCCCGTCCTTTTCGACGAGCACGAGAAGCGCGTCCCTGTCGCAGTCGGCCGTGATGGAGACGATGTGCTGGTAGTTCCCGCTCGTCTCCCCTTTGAGCCACAGCTCCTGCCGTGAACGGCTCCAGAAGCAGGTCAGGCCCTTCTCGATGGATATTTCCAGGCTCTCGCGGCTCATATAGGCGAGGGTCAGCACCTTCCCGCTCTGCGCGTCCTGGACGATCGCGGGGATCAGGCCGCGCTCGTCGAATTTCAGTTGCTCAACGTCGATCATATCAAAGCCTCACATTGATGTTGTTTTCACGCAGCGTGCGCTTGAGCTCCGGGATCGCGATCTCCCCGAAGTGGAAGACCGAGGCCGCGAGCCCCGCGTCCACCGCCGGGACTTTCTGAAACAGCTCCACGAAATCCGCCTGCGAGCCCGCGCCGCCGGAGGCGATCACCGGCACCTTCACCGCGGCGCACACGGCCTGCAGCAGCTCAAGGTCGAAGCCGCGCCTGACCCCGTCTGTGTCGATGGAGTTGACCACGACCTCGCCCGCGCCGCTGCTCACGCAGCGCTTGATCCACTCGATGGCCTCCATGCCCGTGTTCTCGCGCCCGCCCTTGGCGAAGACACGAAAAACGCCGTCCACGCGCTTGATGTCGGCCGAGAGCACGACGCACTGGTCGCCGTATCTTCGCGCCGCCTCCCGCACCAGCGAGGGGTCGCGGATCGCGCCGGAGTTGACGCTGACCTTGTCCGCGCCGCACTTGAGCACGCGG
>CAMJQX010000186.1 GCA_946408145.1 uncultured Clostridia bacterium | reverse complement strand
AGATGACCATGGTGGTCGTCACGCACGAGATGCCCTTTGCCAAGGCGGTCAGCAATCATGTCATCTTCATGGCGGGCGGCGTGATCGTCGAGCAGGGCGAGCCGCTGGCGGTGTTCGAGGATCCGAAGGAGGAGAGGACAAAGCAGTTCCTGCGGGTGTTCGAGCAATGAAGGAGAAACTGCGCTACTGTATTTTTGATCCGACCGGGAACATCACCGCTCTGGTGGAGAGCGAGGTGCCGGAGGCCGGGCAGCCCGCCGTCGCCGCAGCGCTGATGCTGCGGCGGCCGGAGGTCGAGCAGGTGGGCTTCGTTCGCCTTGCGGCGGACGGGAGAGCCGGGCCCGCGCTGCGCATGGCGGGCGGAGAATTCTGCGGCAACGCCTCGATGAGCGCCGCGGCCCTCTCCCTCCTGCGCTCCGGGCGGAAGACCCCGGCGGCGCTCACGCTGCGCGTGTCCGGCGCGAGCCGCCCGGTGGAGACAAGACTGGATCGAACGGCGGAGGACTGCTTCTCCGCCGCGGTCCGCATGCCGCGCGTGCGGGAGATCGGGGAGCGGGAGCTTTCATTCGGAGAGCTGCGCGGCATGCTGCCGCTCGTGCGGATGGAGGGCATCGAGCACCTCATCCTGACTCCGGACGCGGCCTTCTTTGCCCTTCTGGCCGATCGCGGGGCCGCGGAACAGGCGGCGCGCGAATGGGCAGGCGCGCTCTCGGCCAAGGCGCTGGGCCTCATGTTCCTGGAGCCTGCGCCGCCGCAGCCGCGGCTGACGCCGCTGGTCTATGTGCCGGTCGGCGGGACGCTGTTCTGGGAGCGGTCCTGCGCGAGCGGGAGCGCCGCGGCGGGGGCGTATCTGGCCTCTCGGACCGGCGCGCGTGTCAAGCTCGCGCTGCGCGAGCCCGGTGGTAGCCTGCGCGTCGAGAGCGAGGCGGACGGCGAGACCTGGCTGTGCGGACAGACACGACTGATCGAAAGCTGCGAGGAGGAATTTGTGCTGTAGAACCCGATTCGCAGTATCTGGCCCCTCCCGAAAGACAAAAAGAGGCGAGATCGCATGCCGCGATCTCGCCTCATTCATCGTTCGCTTTCGTTCACAGGATCTGGAAACGGAGCGAGGAGAGCATATAGCGCACGTCCGGGTGCTCGGGCAGGGTGCTGACCTCCTCGTCGTAGTCCGGGTTCTTCATCAGCGTCACGAGCACATAGCTGTGCGTGTCGCCGGGGATGGGCAGGGCCGCGCAGACATTGTCGCCGTCGATGAAGCGGATGCCCTCGATGCTGCCGTAGCGCACGGGGGCGACGCCCTGATATTTCTCGGCGACGGTTTTGCAGTGGGCGGCAAAGTCTTCGCCCTGATAGAAGGCGGCGTACTCGATCTGCATGTTGAAGTCCTTGCCGTAGACCACGGCCACATGAGAGTCGCTCGAGTAGCTCGGGAACTCATCCTCGATGACGACGAAGCTGTAGTCCTCCCCGTCGTAGTCCATGGTGAGCTCGACGGTCACGGCGTCCTGAAAGCCGGAGATGAAGCTGTAGCTGCCGCACATGCGCATCTTCGGCGCGGCGGGAGCCTTCGGCGCGGCAGGGGCGGGGGCCGCGGCCTCCTCCGGCAGCTTTTTCAGCAGGGTCGCGACGCCGGCGGCCAGCGCGGCGGCGGCGGTCAGGGCCAGCGAGGTGATGATACGATTCTTGAACTTGTTCATTTCAGCATGGTTCTCCTTTGCTGCGTGATTTTTCATTCATAACCATATTATACCGCAGAAAGGCTCCTGAAACAATGCCCAAATTGTAAACCTTGGCCGCGTCAGAGATCGAGCGCGCAGAGATCTTCGACGCACTCGCGCCGTACGGCCAGATAGCTCGCGCCGCCGCGCAGCATGACCACCGGCGGGCGGCCCAGGCGGTTATAGTTCGAGGCCATGGAGTAGTTGTAGGCACCGGTGGTGCACACGGCGACGTGCTCGCCGGGCTGCGTGTCGGCCGGCAGCGGGACCGCGGGCTGGATGATGTCGCCGCTCTCGCAGCAGCGGCCGGCCAGATCGAAGATCGCCGTGTCCGCCGCGTCCCGGTCGGCGTGCAGGACGGTGTAGGGCGCCTGATACAGGCAGAAGCGCGGGTTGTCGCCCATGCCGCCGTCGACGATCGCGTAGCGCTTGAAGCCGGGGATGCGCTTGACGGTGGACACGGTGTAGACCGTCATCCCCGCGTCGGCGACGATGCTGCGCCCCGGCTCCATCAGGAAGAAGGGGAGGGGCAGCCCGGCCTCGGCGCAGAGCCCCTTGAGATGCGCCGCGACCGCGGCGATGCGCGCGGGTATGTCCGCCTGCGGGTCGCTCTCACGGTAGCGCACGCCGTAGCCGCCGCCCACGTTCAGCTCCCGCGTCACAAAGCCGAGGCTGTGATACAGCGAGGCCATGAAGCCCACCATGATGTCGAGCGTGCGTTCGAACACATCTTCGTCGAAGACCATGGAGCCCACGTGACAGTGCAGCCCCGCCACCTCCAGCCCATCGAGGTCCAGCGCCTCCCGTACGAAATCGAAGGCCTGCCCGGTCTCGAGCGGGACGCCGAACTTCACGTCCACCGTGCCGGTGTTGACGGCCTCGTAGGTGTGCGGGTCGATGCCCGGCGTGATGCGCAGCAGCACCTTCTGCCGCCGACCGAGGCGGCGGGCCTCGGCATTCACCAGGGAGAGCTCGTGCTCGTTGTCCACGATGAAGCAGCCCACGCCCTGCTCCATGGCATAGCGGATATCCGCAGGCGTCTTGCCGTCGCCGTGGAAGTAGATGCGCCCGGCGGGATAGCCAACCGACAGGGCGGTGTGGATCTCCCCCTGGGAGACCGCTTCCACGCCCATGCCCTCCGCTGCCATGATGCGGTACATCTGCTTGAAGGAGGCCGCCTTCCCGGCGTAGAGGGGCAGGGCCGCCTCGCCGAAGGCCGCGCGGAAGGCGTCGAGATACATGCGGCAGTTGGCGCGGATGCGCTCCTCGTCCATCAGGTATAGGGGCGTCCCGTAGGTTTCGGCCAGCGCGGGGACGCTCTGCCCGGCAAAGCACAGGCAGCCGTCGGCGGCGCGGGAGATGTTGTCGCTGAGCATGGGTGACCTCCTTGAAAAAGAAAAAACCGCTCCCGTGGAGCGGCAGAACGGCGGGAACGATCCCGCGGCAGTCGACAGCGCTCCACATCTCTGTGACAGTGCCATGGATCTTCTCCATGACCCCAGCGGCGGCCCCGCAGGCACGGGAGCCGACACTTCGGCGGTGGCCCCTTTCCTCCCCGGCGGCTGCCTGCCCTGCCGGAGGCTACTGATGGACACCGCGCCTCTTTCGACCGGTGCCATACTAACACGCTGCTTTAATAAAGTCAAGACAAATCAAATTCTTTTCCTTTTTTGGAAAAAGCGGTTGACATTTCGCCTCAGCCTATGGTATTATCTTTAAGCTTTAAGGGAACGGACGCGCGGGTGTAGTTCAATGGTAGAACACCAGCCTTCCAAGCTGGATACGTGGGTTCGATTCCCATCACCCGCTCCAACGTCGGAAGAAGCTTGCTCCTGCTCCAGAGCGAAGCCGGCGGCTTCCCTTTGGGAGGAAGTTGGCGCGGACAGATATGCGCCAATAGCTCAGCAGGATAGAGCAACTGCCTTCTAAGCAGTAGGTCGG
>CAMJQX010000185.1 GCA_946408145.1 uncultured Clostridia bacterium | reverse complement strand
ACTCCAAAAAGCTCATGGAGGAGCGCGGCGAGAAGTACAAGCTCGAGCATATGGAAGATCTGGCCGACGAGACCGAGTTCAGCTTCTTCCAGCAGGGCGAGTACGTGGACATGTGCCTCGGCCCCCATCTGACCTACACCAAGGCCCTCAAGGCCTTCAAGATCACACAGCAGTCCGGCGCCTACTGGAAGGACGACAGCAAGAACAAGATGCTCACGCGCATCAACGGCGTCGCCTTCCGTACGACGCAGGAGCTCGACGAATACCTCGTCCGCCTCGAGGAGGCCAAGAAGCGCGACCACCGCAAGCTCGGCAAGGAGCTCGGCCTCTTCGCCTTCCGCGACGAGGCGCCCGGCTTCCCCTTCTACCTGCCCAAGGGCATGGTGCTCAAGAACACGCTGATCGACTACTGGCGCGGCGTGCACAAGAAGTGGGACTATGTCGAGATCTCCACGCCCCAGATCATGCGCCGCACGCTGTGGGAGACCTCCGGCCACTGGGATCACTACAAGGAGAACATGTACACCACCGTCATCGACGGCGAGGACTTTGCCATCAAGCCCATGAACTGCCCCGGCAGCATCCTGGTCTACGATCTCGAGCCGCACTCCTACCGCGACCTGCCCCTGCGCTACGGCGAGCTGGGCCTGGTGCACCGGCATGAGCTCTCCGGCGCGCTGCACGGCATGTTCCGCGTGCGCTGCTTCACGCAGGACGACGCGCACATCCTGCTGGCCAAGGAGCAGATCAAGGACGAGGTCATCCGCATCGCGAGCCTCTTTGACGAGGTTTACAGCCTCTTCGGCCTGCCCTACACGATCGAACTGAGCACGATGCCCGAGGACCACATCGGCTCCGTGGAGGACTGGGACGTCGCCACCGCCGCCCTCGCCGACGCGATCACCAGCATCGGCAAGGAGTACATCGTCAACCCCGGCGACGGCGCCTTCTACGGCCCGAAGCTGGACTTCCACATTCAGGACTGCCTCGGCCGCACCTGGCAGTGCGGCACGATCCAGCTCGACTATCAGCTGCCCGGCCGCTTCGATCTGGAGTACACGGGCGCCGACGGCGAGAAGCACTGCCCGGTGATGATCCACCGCGTGGTCTTCGGCTCCATCGAGCGCTTCCTCGGTATCATCACCGAGCACTACGCCGGCGCCTTCCCGCTGTGGCTGAGCCCGGTGCAGGCCAGGGTCATGCCCATCACGGACCGCAGCGCGGAGTACGCGAAGCAGGTCGCCGCGAAGCTTGACGCCGCCGGTATCCGCGTCGAGTCCGACCTGCGCAACGAGAAGATCGGCTACAAGATCCGTGAGGCGCAGATGCAGAAGATCCCCTACATGCTGGTCGTGGGCGACAAGGAGGCGGAGTCCGGCTCCGTCGCCGTCCGCACCCGCGCGGGAGAGGACCTCGGCGCGATGAGCCTCGACGCCTTCCTCGAGAAGGTCCGCGGCGAGATCGACAGCAAGATCTGATCGCTCAAAGTCGAATAATCGGCGATTCCCCCTCACAAACTAAGCAAAACGTTTGTGAGGGGGAGTTTTTATGAGCCGCAGGCAGAAGAAGCTGATCCTGGCGCTGGCGGCGCTGTTCGCGCTGAACATTTTCATCATCGCGCTGGCGCAGAGCGCCTCGGCGGATCTGTATAAGAAGGGCAGCAGCGGCGCGGTCGTGCGCGAGATCCAGACGAGGCTCAAAAACTGGGGCTATTACAGCGGCAATGTGGACGGCGTCTACGGCAGCAGGACCGAGGAGGCGGTGCGCTGGTTCCAGCGCAAAAACGGACTGAGCGTCGACGGGCAGGTCGGCAATCAGACGCTCGCCGCCCTCGGGATCTCGCCTACCGGCTCCGGCGGGAACAGCAGCGGCGATCTGCAGCTGCTGGCCCGCCTCATCTCCGCCGAGGCCCGCGGCGAGCCCTATCTCGGCCAGGTGGCGGTCGGCGCGGTGGTGCTCAACCGTGTGGAGCACCCGTCCTTTCCCAACAGCGTCGCCGGGGTCATCTACCAGCCGGGCGCCTTCTCCTGCCTCGACGACGGCCAGTTCAACAAGCCGGTCAGCGAGAGCGCCTATCGCGCCGCCCGCGATGCCATGGGCGGCTATGATCCGAGCTACGGCGCCATATACTATTTTAACCCCGCTACAGCCACCAGCAAGTGGATCTGGTCCCGCCCCCTGATCGTCACGATCGGGAATCATCGATTCTGCTCGTGATTGCAGTTGAAAGTGGGAACATTATCGGTTATAATCAGTCTATCCTTATATCAAAAAGCCTGCCTTGAGCTATGTTCAGGATCTCGCTTTCAAATCAGGAGACAAGATTATGGCCTATTGCAACAAATGCGGCGCGTATATCCCCGACGGCCTGAGCGCCTGCCTGGCCTGCGGCTACGATGAGACGGCCGAGAAAAAACAGAATACCGGGACTGCAGCCAAATCGACGAGCGATATCATCCGCGAGCGGATGGAGGAGCAGCGCAAAGCCCGCCAGGAGGAGAACCGCCGCTGGGCGGAGCAGGAGGAGACGCGCCGCCGGCAGCAGGAGGAGAGCCGCCAGTGGGCCGCCGAAAAGGAGCGGGAGCGCCGTGAGCAGCAGGAGCAGAGCCGCCAATGGGCCGAGCAGGAGTATGCCCGCCGCCAGGCGGAGCGCGAGGAGGCTGCGAGGAACTATACCTATCGCAGCACGCTCAATCGCGTGAACACCGGTAAGAGCGCCGACAGCGGCAAGCTCTTTGGAGCGCTCAGCTATCTGAGCTTCCTGTTCGTGCTGCCCCATATCTTCTGCCCGCAGGATGAGTTTGCGAAGTTCCATGCCAGGCAGGGGCTGAAGCTCTTCATCTTCACCATCCTGGCCGATACGCTCGGCGCGCTCACCGGCTTCGGCTGGATCCTCTCGCTGATGCGCTTCTACTTTATTTATAAAGGGATGTCGAATGCCTTCAACGGCGTCGAGGAGCCGCTGCCGTATATCGGAAACATCGGAAACTGAGCTCATTCCTTTTGGTCATTTTGCCCATAGCCACCCTAAGTTTTGTGCTTTTCGCCGCTAAAAATCCACAAGATTTAGCGGCGAATTTTTTTTGCAAAAAAGCGTCAAAAAAGTGTTGACAAAGCGGCAATTTGGGTGCTATATTATGCAAGCACCCGTTGAGGGGGCGTCGATATCGCTGCGGGAACTTGGATCTCAAAAAAAGATAAAAAAGTTCTTGACAAGCGCTTTGCGCAGTGGTATCATTAATAAGCTGCCGCCGAGAGGCGAGCGGCGAAGCGTGTACCTTGAAAATTGAACAATGTAAGAAAAAGCTTATGCAAATAAGCACCAGAGAAGGGTTCTTGAAGAAGCCAGAAATGGCTTTGAAATAATTCTTTTGAGAGCTGGAAAGCAATCAAATAAATAGATTTTAAGCCTACGGGTTTAAGATACAATTTATTGAGAGTTTGATCCTGGCTCAGGATGAACGCTGGCGGCGTGCCTAACACATGCAAGTCGAACGGAGTTACGAGAGCTTGCTTTTGTAACTTAGTGGCGGACGGGTGAGTAATGCGTGAGCAACCTGCCTTTCAGAGGGGGACAACAGTTGGAAACGACTGCTAATACCGCATAACGTATTTTGGGGGCATCCCCGGGATACCAAAGGAGCAATCCGCTGAAAGATGGGCT
>CAMJQX010000184.1 GCA_946408145.1 uncultured Clostridia bacterium | reverse complement strand
GACCCCCGCGGGCAACTGCCCGCGGGGGTCTGCTTGAACCGTATTGATCCCTGCTCAGCCGACGATGATCACACCGGTGCCGCTGGTGCTGTCGTCATTGCCGCCGATGATGGTGGCGTTGCCGTTGGAGTCGATGATGGTGGCGTTGCCCTCATTGCTGGGCACGGCGTTCGGATAGGTATTCACGATGGGATAGGTGGTCGCGATGAAGGGCGAATAGATGTAGCCGACCTTGTCATGGAAGATGACCTTGGTCCAGCCGCTCTCTTCCCCGATGACCAGGACCTTGTCGCCGATGTTCACCACGTCGATGATGTCGGTGCCGGTGCCGACGCCGGCGCGCACGTTGATGCCGGAGCCCTGCACATAGGCGGTGTAGCCGTTCTGCCGTTCCTCATCGGTGGCCGTGGCCGTGGGGGCGGCAAAGCCGTCCGGCGCGGGCGTGGGAGGCACGGTCGGCGTAGGCGCCACGGCGGGGGTGGGCTCGGGCGTGGAGGACGGGACCGGGAAGGCCGTCACCACGACAGTGGGCGTAACGGCGACGAAGGGAGGATCGGTTTCCGGGGGCAGCGTCTCCTCGCCCTGCACCGCTCCGTTTTCCGCATTCTCAACCACGTCGGGCTGCTGCCGTGCGCCGCAGGCGCAGAGCGCCAGCGCGAGGATCACGATCAGCACCAGCGCAATGATTCTCTTCATAGGGAGTACCTCCTGATATGTAAGATGGTCGAACGTCAACTGCTTTTATTACAGTTTATTACTATACCACAGCTTGTCAAGAAAGGAAACATAAATCTTCTTAATTTTCCGTTTCCATGGGAAGTTTTCCCCATTTTGGCAGAAAACGGACACGATCAGCGGCCCGAAAGAGCCACTTATCCGTGTTTTTCCGCTCAGCCGCCGACCAGGACGGGCGTCCAGTAGTGCTGCTGGTAGAGATCGGTAAAGCGGAAGCAGACGCTGGAGCGGGCGCCGACGGAAACGTTGGAGATCTCCATATCCGCCGTGACGGTCATCTGCTCGCCGAGGAAGTAGCTGTTCTCATAGCTGCCGTCGTAGCTGTAATAGTCGCAGAGGAAGTCGATCTTGTCCCCTATGCGCAGCGGGGAAGCTTCCTCGGAGTCCGGGTCGAGGTAGCTCTTGGCGACGGTCTCGGTCTCGCCGTCGACATAGACGCTGCGCGCGCCGACGATGGCGCCGTGCGGGTTCTCCGCGTCGAAGCGGACCAGCAGCTCCACCCGCTCGCCGTTGAGCATGGCGGGGATGTAGCCGGTGATGACGGTGTCGCTGCCCTCGCCGGAGGTGTTCTCATGGTAGTAGGCCACAGGCTGGCCGTTGACCGCGAGCCAGGTGTCGTCCTCCGGGGCGAGGAGGTTGCCTTCCTCGTCGAAGGAGAATACATTGTCATAGCCCATGTCGATGTAGCCGCTGCCGTCGTCCACGAACATGTTCAGATCCAGGCCCTCGACCAGCGCCCACTGCTCGTCGGGCAGGGCGATGACGAGCTCGCCCGCGCTGTTCTCCGTCCAGGTCAGGCTTACCGCGTCGAAGCGGTTGTCCGCAAGGTAGGCCACCGTGTCCTCGGTGGACATCGAGCGGCCGGTGAAGAAGCCTGTGTTGCCGCCGGAGAGGCCGGAGATCGCGCCATAGTCGCCGCCGAGGAAGGCGCCGAGCAGCTCGCTGATCATGTCGGTGCTGTCATAGGCGGAGTAGGACGAGCTGGAGCCGGAGCCGTAGCCATAACCGGAGCCGGAGCTGTAGCCCGAGCCCGAACCGGAACCGGAGCCGTAGAGGCTGCCGAAAAGGGAGGCGTAGGGATTGCTGGTGCCGCCGGTGGCCGCCTGGCCGCTGACCTCAAGGCTCGCGAAGTCGCGGATGCACTGGGCATAGCTGGCATCCAGGCCGATGGCGTTGTAGGTCTTGATGGCCGAGTCCACATTGCCGGCCTTGCGGTACGGGAAGTAGATGGACAGGCCGTAGCAGTTCGACATGTCGGAGGAGGTGCGGTTGTATTTGACCGCGCCCTGCAGCGCCTCGGCGAGCGCCGCGCCCTCCTCGGTGCCGAGGTTCTTGGCAAAGTGCACGAGGTCGATCTGGTCGATCATGGTGCTGCGTGCAAACTCGCGCGTGTTGTTGCGGGCCGTGGAGACCTGCTTGTAGCCGTTGTTGTTGACCAGGCTGCTGATGGACTTGGAGAAGGCCTTCATCGGCGCCGGAACGGTGTGCGCCAGCTCTGCCAGATCGACCACGGAGAGGGTCGCGGACTGGCCGCGGGTCTGGCTCTGGCAGGTGGAGACGAAGTCGTCCACGATATTCTTGCCGATCTCGGTGGTCGGCATGGCGGTGTCGGCCGAGAGCTTGGTGAGCCAGTTGGTGTAGTACCAGCCGATGCCGGGCTCGGTCTCCTCGGAGGCGATCATGTAGTCGGCGTACTGGTCGAGCATGAGCCCGGTCTCCACCGTAGCCATCAGGCAGGCGTCAAAGCCGATGAAGTCGAAGGTCACGCCCGCGTCGCTCAGGGCGGTGTTGATGCCGGCGAGGGTCATGGAGCCGCTGCGCTGGAACTTCTGGTCGTAGCCGTAGCCGCTGACGGAGCCGCCGCCGTGATCCCAGAGGATCAGCTCGTTGCGGTTGGCGGGATAGTTCTTATTGCACCACTGGATGAAGGAGGTGAGCGTCGCGGGGCTGGTCATGCTGACATTGCCCGCGTCGGACACCAGGCGGTTGAGCTGGCCGTCTTCGACCTTGTAGATCTGGTTGACGCTGTTGGACATGACCTGGTTGTTCCAGCGGGTGCAGCCGCCGGTGTAGATGATCACGTTCACATTGTCGGCGAGCTTGGCCTTGGTCATCTCGATGATGTCCTTGGTGCCCATCGCGCTGCGGGACTCCAGATCCGTGCCGCACATGTAGACCATGACGGTAACGGTGTCCTTCCCCTTCCCCTTGATGACGGTGCGCTTGTCGCGGGAGCCGGCGGCCACGCCGCTGTCCACCGAGCCGGTGTTGGTGTTGACGTAGCTGCTCGACTGGGACGAGGACGTGCTGCCGCTGCCGGAGGAAGTCGTGCCGCCGAAGAGGCTGGCATAGGGGTCGCTGCTCGACGAGGAGCTGCCGAAGATGCTCTCCAGCGCGCTGCTGTAGTCGCTGTAGGAGGTGCCGCCGGAGGGCGTGCTGTAGGAGCTGCTGTAGCTCGTGCTCGGCTGCTGGGTGTAGGCAGGCTCCGCGCTCTCGCCGCCGAGCACGCCGGAGCCGAACAGCCCGCCGCCGCCGAGCAGCAGCACCGCCGCCGCGATGATGCCGAGGAGGCCGCCGCCTCCGCCGGAGCGGGTCGGTCTGCCGTTGCTGCCGCCGCCGCGCGGGCCCTCGCCAAAGCCGGGCCGCGTCTGCTGCCCGCCGACGGGGCCGGTATTCAGCCCTTCGCCGCGGCGGTGGACGCCCTTGCTGTTGTTGGTCACATATTTATCTCTGCCCTGCGGTCTTTTGTCCATAGAGCTCGCCTCGCTTTCTGTTTCTAATTTGTTAATGTATCATATTTTGAGCCGTTTGAACAGTCCCCACGCAGATTTTTTCCCCCGCCGCTTGCATTCGCGGCGCGTTTCGTGTATAATCCATCCGCAATCGTATACGGAGGGTTACCGAAGCGGTCATAACGGGGCGGTCTTGAAAACCGTTAGGGG
>CAMJQX010000183.1 GCA_946408145.1 uncultured Clostridia bacterium | reverse complement strand
CCTCGATGCCGTGGGCGCCCTTCTCCTTGCGGAAGCAGGGGCTGTAGCTGGTCAGGGTCTGGGGCAGGCTCTCCTCGGGGATGATCTGATCGATGAACTTGCCGATCATCGAGTGCTCCGAGGTACCGATCAGGTACAGATCCTCGCCCTCGATCTTGTACATCATGGCGTCCATGTCGGTCTGGCTCATGACGCCCTCGACCACGTTGCCGTGGATCATGAAGGGCGGGATGCAGTAGATGAAGCCCTTGTCGATCATGAAATCGCGCGCGTAGGCCAGCACGGCCGAGTGCAGACGGGCGATGTCGCCCATCAGGTAGTAGAAGCCGTTGCCGGAGACGCGGCCGGCGGCGTCCATGTCCACACCGTTGAAGGTCTTCATGATGTCGGTGTGGTAGGGGATCTCATAGTCGGGCACCACGGGCTCGCCGAAGCGCTCGACCTCAACGTTGGCGCTGTCGTCCGGACCGAGAGGCACGGAGGGGTCGATGATATTCGGGATGTTGAGCATGATCCTGTAGATGCGCTGGGCGTATTCGGCCTCCAGCTTCTCCAGCTCCGCAACGCGCGCGTCGTTGGCGACGACGGCGGCGGTGTTGGCGTCGATCTGCGCCTGGATCTCGGCCTTCTCCTCCTCGGAGGCCTTTTTCAGCCTGCCGTAGAGGGGGCCGTTTGCCTTGCTCAGTTTGTTTTTCTGCGCGCGCAGATCGCTGGCCTCGGTGATGGCGGCGCGGTTTTTCGCGTCGAGCTCCAGCACCTCGTCGACCAGAGGCAGTCTGGCGTCCTGGAACTTTTTACGGATGTTTTCCTTGACGATTTCGGGGTTTTCCCTGACAAAACGAATGTCCAGCATAGTTTTCTCTCTCCTGTATCACTTTTCTCCCGTAACGGATTTTGCTTTTCCTGTCTCGCGCAGATCGGCGATCAGCTTCTCCCGGTCGTCTGCGTCATAGTATTCCAGCTCGATCCGACCGCCTTTGCGGCCCTCGCTGAGGCGGACTTTTCTCCCGAGGATACGGCTCAACTCGTCGGAGACCTCCGCCGCGTAATCCACGAGCGGCGGCTCCCCCGCGCTTGTCTTTTTCGGCTGGCGCAGCAGGCGGCCGGCCAGCAGCTCCGTCTGCCGGACGGACAGCGAGCGCCGGACGACTTCCCTTGCGGCGTCGAGCTGCTTTGCGCTGTCGAGGATCGGGACCAGCGCCCGCGCGTGACCGGCGGACAGCTCCTTTTTCTCGACCATGTCCATGACCGCCGGGGTCAGACTGAGCAGACGCAGCGAATTGCTGATCGCGGGACGTGAGCGGCCCACGCTTTTTGCCGTCTCCTCCTGGGTCAGACCGTAATCCTCCATCAGACTGCGATAGCCTCTGGCCTCTTCGATCGGATTCAGATCCTCACGCTGCAGGTTTTCCACAAGCGCCAGCTCCGCGGTGCGCCGGTCGTCCGCCTGGATGACGCGCACGGGGATCTCTTCAAGGCCCGCGAGGCGGGACGCGCGCCAGCGCCTCTCGCCGGCGATGATCTGATAGTAGCCGCTGTCCAGTTTTCTGGCCACGATCGGCTGGATCAGCCCGTACTGCGCGATCGAATCTGCCAGCTCCTGCAGGGCTTTTTCGTCGAAATAGCCTCTCGGCTGCTCGCTGCGCGGTTCGACCTTTGAGATCGGCAGGCTCAGCAGCTCGGAGCCGTCCTCCTCGTAGTTTTCCGCGCCGAAGAGCACGTCCAGCCCGATGCCGAGGCCTTTTTTCTCTTTTGCCATGTTTACTCCTTCTGCTTGCTCAGAAACTCCGCCGCCAAGGCCATATAGGCCTTACTGCCCTTGTTCGACTTGTCGTAGAAAACGCCGGGAATACCGTGGCTCGGCGCCTCGGACAGGCGCACCGTGCGCGGGATCACGGTCTCGTAGACCTTGTCGGGCATGTGGCGGCGCAATTCGCCGGCCACCTGCGCGGTGAGATTGGCGCGCGCGTCGTACATGGTCAGCAGGATCCCTTCGATCTGCAGCCGGCGGTTGAGCTTTTTGGAGCACATGCGGATGCTGGTCATCAGATCCACGATGCCCTCCAGCGCATAGTACTCGCACTGCATGGGGATCAGCACGCTGTCGGCCGCCACGAGGGCGTTGACCGTCAGCAGTTCAAGTGAGGGCGGGCAGTCGATAAAGATATAGTCGTAGTCGCTGTAGAGCTTCTGCAGCGCGTATTTCAGCATGAATTCACGCTTCTCCGCGCGGATCAGCTCCACCGAGGCGGCGGCCAGCTCCTTCCCGGTCGGGATCACGTCGCCGTAGTCCGTATGGCGGATGCAGGCCTCCGGCGGCGCCTCGTTGATGAGCATGTCGTAGGTGTTCGGGCGCGTGCTTTTGGCAACGCCCATCCCGGAGCTCGCGTTCCCCTGCGGGTCGCAGTCCACGAGCAGGACGCGCCTGCCCATGCTGTTGAGCGCCGCGGTCAGATTGACGCAGCTCGTGGTCTTTCCCACGCCGCCCTTTTGGTTTGCGAATGCGATGATCTTTGCCATAATGCCTCTCCCTGTTTCTGTGAGTGCATTATAGCAGTATCGTTTGACAATTTCAATGTTTCACGTGAAACTTTATCCCTTTTCTTTCGACAGTTCGGGCGATGTTTCACGTGAAACATAAAAAGTTCATCATCCTATCATCCCACCAACAAGTCGATATCCGCCAGCGTCAGTCCCGGATGCAGGGCGAGATTGACGCCGTAGGCGATCAGCCGCGCGACCGAGCGCACCGCGCTGTCGATGAAGCGCGGCGTGACGAAGAGATCTCCCAGCTCCTCGCCCGCCGCCAGCGCCGAGGCGTCGATCACCGTCGGCACGCCGACGGCGATCACAGGCACGCCCAGCGAGGCCCGATCAAGCGCCTCCCGGTCGTTGCCGACGCCGGAGCCCGGCGCGATGCCCGTGTCGCAGATCTGCACCGAGCGGCACAGACCGGCCAGCTCCGAGCCTGCCAGCGCGTCGATGGCGAGGACGCAGGCCGGATGCAGCGCCGCGCACAGGGCGCGGATCTGCACGGCGCTCTCGACACCCGTAGTGCCCAGCACGCCCGTCCGGCAGAGCAGGGTGGAGGCGAAGCCGCGGAAGGCGGGGTCCTCCTCCCGCTTCAGATGCCGCGTGACCAGCAGGCTCCCGGCGGCGAGCGAGCCGAGCGCGTCGGGCGTGACGTCGGGATTGCCGAGGGCCGCGATCAGAACGCCGCCCTCGCGCTCTTCCGGGAGCCTGCGGCCAAGCAGCTCGGCCAGCGCCGCGGCGCCGTCGGCAAAGCGGGCGTCCCCGCGTGAGAGCGGCGCGGGCAGGGAGAGGGTGTCGTAATGGCCGGGCGCCTTGCCGAGCGCCTGCGCGCCCTCCTCATCCAGAATCTCGACCGAGGTGACGGGCAGATTGTGCAGCCGGTATTCCCCGGCGCGTACGCCGCGCAGGGCGCCTGCCGCCCCGCCCTCCCGCATCCGGATCCCCCGCGCCTCGCTGGCGAGATCGGTTCTTCCATGTATTTCCATTTTCTGCCTTCCTTTCCTGGTTCTATTCAATATATTGTGGTGAAGAAGTGCAAAAATGATACGCGACAACAAGAAGAAAAAAAGGCAAAGATTTTGTGAAAAAATGCTTGCATTTCAAGGATTTCTTTGCTATAATCTCTAAACGCGAATGTTCCGTGCCCGGAAATCGCAGGCAATTTTTGTAGGAGGAGGTGGCGATTGAAACATGGCCAACATTAAGT
>CAMJQX010000182.1 GCA_946408145.1 uncultured Clostridia bacterium | reverse complement strand
GGTTCTGTTTCTCTTCTTTTTTATGTCACAGGACCCGGGATCGACCCCGGCAAAATTGCATCCTTTCTCATTTTTTAAATTATATCACAGCTTCCCGGAATTGGAAAGAGCGAATATTGCAATGAGAAGCATCATTTGTATAAAAACAGCCGCCCCGGAGCGGGCGACTGTTTCAGACTGTAGACAAACCCATCGCAGCTTGCTCGGACACGCATGGGGAGAGCGCGAGAGGGGATGGTAGTCCCCTTTCGCGTTACAATCCTTGCAAAAATGGGAACTTTTTCGGATGTTTCCATTTTTGCTGTTCAAGCTGTCGGCACTTTGTCTACTGTCTGAAACAGCCGCCCGGAGCGGGCGGCTGTTTCAAATTTAGCTTCTGCGATTTTTGGATCGGACCGGTCAGGCGGCATTCTTTCCGCCGTCGGCCTCCCAGGCGTTGACGCAGACAGCGCAGGAGGCGTCGCCGATGATGTTGAGCGTGGTACGGCCCATGTCGAACAGACGGTCGATACCGTAGATGATGCCGATGTAGGTGGGCGGGATGCCGACCGCGTCGAGCACCATGGCCAGCATGATCATGCCCGCGCCGGAGGTGCCGGCGGTGCCGATGGAGGCCAGCGTCGCGGTCACGATGATGACGATCATCTGCGTGAGCGTCAGGTCGACGCCGATGCACTTGGCCAGGAAGATCGCGGCCACGCACTGGTAGATGGCGGTGCCGTCCATGTTGATCGTGGCGCCCAGAGGCAGCACGAACGCGGAGATCTCATGGTGCACATCCATATCGTCGCAGCACTCCTGCGTGATGGGCAGGGTCGCAACGGAGGAGGTGGAGGTGAAGGCGAAGGCGGCAGCCGGGAAGATCTTCTTGAAGAACAGCATCGGGCTCATCTTGGCGAAGACCTTGACCGACAGCGTGTAGACCAGCAGGACGTGCAGGATGTAGCCGATGTAGGCGGCCAGCAGCACCAGACCCAGAGAGCCGAGGATTTTCGGGCCCTGCGCGGCGACGACCCAGACCATCAGGGCGAAGACGCCGTAGGGGGAGACCGCAAGGATAAAGGACATGACGCGCTGCGTCACTTCATTGAAGGAGCTGACGATATCGCCGAAGGGCTTGCCCTTCTCGCCGGCGACCAGCACGCCGCAGCCGAAGAACAGCGCGATCACGATGATCTGCAGCATGGAGGAGTTGGCCAGCGGCGCGACAGCGTTGTTCGGGAAGATGTTGACCAGCGTATCCATCAGGTTGGCGCTCTTGGCCTCGTAGGCTGCGCCCTCCGCCAGCTCGAGCACGGGGAAGGCCCCCTTGAAGAGGTTGGCGACGACCAGGCCGATGACGCAGGCGATGGCGGTCGTGACCAGGAAGTAGGCCACGGTCTTCCAGCCGATCTTGCCGACCTTGCCGATGTCACCCATGGAGATGACGCCGTCCATAATGCTCAGCAGAACCAGCGGAACGACTATGTACTTCAGCAGGTTGACGAAAATATCACCGAAAGGCTTGATGTACTTGGCGGTAAAGGCGCCCGCCGCTTCTGCGCCCATGGCGGCCCAGAAGATAGCGCCGACGATAATACCCGCAATCAGGCCGATCAGGATCTTCACGCCCAGATTCATTGATTTCTTGTCCTTCATGAACGTTTTTCTCCCTTCTCATATTCTGTACAGCTCGAATTCTCGTTTGAGCTTATTGTTATTATATTGGATATGGGAAGAAATGTTAAGCTTTTTTCCGATTCTTGAAGTACTTTCGGCATTCTTTCCAAAAAACGCGGCATTTTTTATTGGTTTTTAACAAATTGTTCATAATTTCAAGAGTTAAATCGCTGCCCTGTTAGTGTGATGACTTTCCTGGGCAGAAGAACGCCGGGCGGCTGTCGCCGCCCGGTGTTTGCGTTGTGTGTTCTTCGATTCCGCACGCTCAGCCCACCAGATGCCCCGTTCCGAGCGTCATGGTGACGTAGCCCGGGAAGATGCTCATCTGCAAGTACATCGGCGCACCCTCCTGGTCGCCGTCAAAGAAGACGGTGAGGTAATAGTTGTCATGGACGTCCGTGCACATTTCGGTGAGGAGCGTCGAGCCGTCGACGGCCTCCCAGTGCTCTCCGTAATCGTCGGTATCGGCGAGGGTATAGCCGGAAAAGCCCCAGTACTCGGCCAGCAGAGCGCAGAAGCGGTCCACCGTCATGTCGGGCGTGACGATGTCGTCAAAGTTGGTGTAGAAGCGCAGCGGGATCTTCTCCGTCTCCCCTTCCGGGTCCGTCGGGTCCACCGGCTGTACATAGACGTCCTCATACACCAGTGTGTCCTCCGACTCGTGCGAGCGCGCGTCGATGTGTGCCGCGGTGATCTTGCCGCTCATCGTGTCCACGCTCAGGCTGCAGCCGTACGCGGCGTCCTGCCCCAGATACCAGCGCACATCGAAGCGATGCGGGAAAATGCGGCCGTACCAGTAATCATTGCCATCCACCTGTTCAAATTCCATCACAGCGTCCGCGGCCCCTTCAAATGCCACGTCCGGCGACAGGATGCCCATCTCCTTCCAGATTTCGATCTGTTCCCGCGCGACCTTCTCGGCTGCCTCCGGCGTGGAGACGGCGTTGTAGGCCGCATGGGCGACAATGCCCAGGCTCAGCAGCAGAACAGCCGCCAGAGCCAGCGTTACGATCCGTTTGATCTTCATGTGTCCGATCCTTTCCGAGGGTTCGGATGCGGCGTCGGGAACCGAAGCGAGCGCCTCGGCGATGTAGCGGTCGTCGATGCCGCCGACGGCCTTTGACAGCAGATCCCGATTCATACAAGCAAGCCCTCCTTCTGTAATGATTTCCGCAGTTTTTCACGCAGGCGGAACAGACGGACGCCGACCCGACCGCGGCTGCTCCCCGTTCGGGCGGCGAGCTCCTCCGGCGAGTCGCCGAAGAAATAGCGCCGGACGAAGAGGCTCCGATCCTCCCGGCTCTGGGCGGCAAGAAAACGGTTGATGGCCTCTGTCAGTTCTTTGGCGTCATACTCCGTCTCCACGTCCATGTTCGAAGGGATCGCCTCCGCCAGCTCGTCGAGCACGAGGTCGTAGCGGCCGTCGCGCTTCCGGGCGGTGTTCGCGCGCAGACGGCTCACGGCCAGATTGCGGGCGATGCGGCAGAGAAAGCCGCCCAGCGGTTCCGGCCGCCGCGGCGGGATGCTGTTCCAGGCCGCGAGCCAGGTATCGTTCGCGCACTCCTCCACATCCTGCGGGTCCCGCAGGATATTGGCCGCCGTCTTTTGAACGGCCGCGCCGTATTTCCGGTCGAGTTCCCCGATCGCCTGCTCCGAGCGCTCAAAGAGCAGATCGAGGATCAGCCTGTCCTCCAATTGCGTCACTTCCTTTCCGCCTCACCCTGTATGTCGCAAACAAGCGTTGGATGTTACAGCGAAAACGAAAAAACTCTCCGCCCGGGCGGAGAGTTTTTTCGGGTATCGGTCTATTACTTGCCGAAATACGTGATGATGTGCCGCGGGCAGATGTCGGCGCAGTGGCCGCACTGGACGCACTTGGAGACGTCCACCTGAGCGAGGTTGTTCACCACCGTGATCGCGTCGGCCGGGCACTCGCGCTGGCACTTCATGCAGCCGATGCAGCCGACCTTGCAGACCTTCATGACCTGCGCGCCCTTGTCGTTGTTGCGGCAGGCGGGCATGATCTTCTGGCTCTCGGGGATGAGCTTGACGATGCTCTTGGGGCAGGCGTCCACACAGGCGCCGCAGCCCACGCAGTTGTAGC
>CAMJQX010000181.1 GCA_946408145.1 uncultured Clostridia bacterium | reverse complement strand
GGCAGCGAAATCAATCGAAACCTCGATTGATTTCGCCATCCGATGATCATTATGATAGTGTATTATAAACCGATTCTTCTTTCGTTGCAACAGTTAAAATAACTGAACTGTCTTATTTGAGCAGGCCCATCTCCTGTTCGGAGGTGTCCTTGTAGCTCTTGATGTTGATATAGGCGTCCATGACCTGGCGGGCCATGAACTGCGTGCTTGCGCCGGAAAGGCCGCGCTCGACGACGACCGCGATGGCGACCTCGGGGTCGTCAAAGGGCGCGTAGCACAAAAAGATGCCGTCGTTGGTGATATGCTCGCCCTTCTGGGCGGTCCCGGTCTTGCCGGCCACATCCCAGGCGCAGTCGGCCCACCACTCGGCGTTTGCGCCGTTGACGGACCAGTCGTGAAGCACCAGGTGCATGCCTTCGTGCACGGCGTCCCAGTTCCAGGCGTCGGACTGCACGATGCTGAGCACCTCGGCCTCGCGCTCATAGAGCACCTCGCTGTAGTCGTAGCTGCGGATGGCCTTGAGCACGGAGGCGGAGTGCCGATAGCCGCTGTTGGCGACGGTCGCGCAGTATTCCGCGAGCTGCAGCGGCGAGAAGATCGAGTCGGACTGACCGATGGCCGCCTGCAGCGTGTCACCGATACGCCATGTGGTGCCGGTATAGTCGGAGTGATTGGCGGCGTTGGACATGTTGCCGTAGGTCTCGACCAGCTCAATGCCGGTCGGCACGCCGAGGCCGAAGGCGTGGGCATAGGTGCCCATGTCGTCGATGCCGAGCTCGTGGCCGATGGTGTAGAAGAAGTAATTGCAGGAGTCTCGCAGCGCGAGGGTCACATTGTCCTCCCCGTGCGTCCAGTGCTCGTTGGGGTTGGAGCTCGCGCGCCAGATCCAGCACTCAGGCGCGTAGCCTTCGGCCGCGTAGCGGGTGAAGACGCCCTCGCATTTGACTTTGAACTCGGTGTTGATGATGCCCTCGGTAAGGCAGGCGATCGCCACGCAGGGCTTGAAGGTGGAGCCGGGGGCGTAGGCGCCCATCAGCGCGCGGTTGAAGAGCGGTGCGTTCGGCGTCTCGAGCAGTTCGGCGTACTTCTCGATGATCGTGGAAACGTCAAAGGTCGGCCAGCTGGCGATTGCCAGCGGCTCGCCGGTCTTGACGTTCACCACCACGATGGCGGCGCCGGTGATCTCGTCCTTCATATCCGGGTCGTATTCGCCGGCCGCGGTACGCTCGGCGCGCAGCTGCGCGCGATCCTTGCGCATGATGTCGATGCCGTGGGCCAGGATCTTCTCCACCTGCTCCTGCAGGGCGATGTCGATGGTCAGGTAGATATGGTGCCCCGGCACCGGATCCTCCAGATAGACGGTCGAGAGGATCGTGCCCGCGGCGTTGCGGTACTCGATGACCTCGCCGTCCTTGCCGTGCAGGTCGGTCTCGAAGGCGTATTCGATGCCGTCCTTGCCGACGACCGCGTCGTTGGCGTAGTCGAGCAGCGAGTAGCGCTCGAACTCCTCCTGCGTCATCAGGCCCACGTAGCCCAGCAGATGGGCCGCGTACGGGGTGCCGTAGCTGCGGGTAAAGGCGCGCTCGACCTCGACGCCGCCGGTCTTCTCCTCCATGATCGTGGAGATCAGATCCATGCTCGCGTCTTCGACAAACATATAGTCGGCGGTGTTGACCGCGTAGCGCACGTTGATGGAATAGCGCACGCCCGCAATGATGCGCATCTCCTCGGAGGTATAGCTGTTGTCGATGTTGTAGCGGGTGCGCATGTAGCTCAGCAGCTCCACCGCCGTGGGATCATCCGGCAGCGCCTTGCCCTTGTCCTTGAAATAGGCCTGCAGCATGGTGTACTGGATCTCGGTCATGTTCTCGTTGTACACGAAGGGCGGCTCAAAGCTGATGGGCAGGTCGTCGGTATAGGTATCGCCGTGCGCCTGCACCTTGCGCACCAGATCCAGGATCGTGGCGTTGGGGTCGGGATTGGCGAAGAGCTTCGTGACGTCGATCTTCAGGTTGTAGCATTCCTTGTTGCTGACCAGCACGCGCCCGTAGCGATCGAGGATGTTCCCGCGCGCGGCGGTGACGGTGCGCTCGGTTTCGCTGATGGCGCTGGCCTGATTGTAATACTTCTCGCCTTCCACGATCTGCAGGTTGTACAGGCGGACCAGGAAGATGGCGAGTATGACGATCAGCAGCACCGCCATGGCGACGATGCGGCCGGGTTTGATCAGATTTCTGCTCATAGTAACCTTTCCGAACGGCAGCCTCTTCAAGCTTTCACAGAGAGAAGAGGGCGCGCATTATGCTTTGAATTCATTGCCTTGTCCCCCGCTTCGGGGAGAGCGCGGACGATCACTCGATCCACCGCGCGGGCGGGAGATAGGCCAGCACGGCAAAGGGCAGGGACCAGAGGGTCTGCAGGATCACGGTGCGGAACATCACCGCGGAAAAGGTATCGATCGCGATGATGTGCAGCATCTGCACCAGCGCCGTGACCAGCAGGCCGAGGAAGGCCGCGCCCATAAATGCGAAAAAGCGGCGGTTGATGAAGAAGGTGGAGAAGAAGCCGGTGGCAAAAGAGATGGCCGGGAACAGCACCGTGAAGAGGATCATATTCTCCACAAAGGCCATGTCCGCGAAAAGACCGAGGATCAGGCTCAGCACCGCACCCCAGATCGGGCCCTCAAACATGCCGACCGCAACCGCGGCCGCCGGCAGGATCATCGGGCAGACGCCCGCGATGCGAAGCTGGGTAAAGAGCATGTTCTGCATCAGCAGCGCCAGGAACAGATACAGCGCATACTTGAGCACGCGCCGCACCTTGACCCTGGAGAGATAATCTCTGACAAAGGTCCCCCGCAGCTGGTCGAAGAGTTGTCTTACAGTCCGTTTTTCGTTCAAAATTACTCAACCACCCGAAAATCTTTGATGATAAAGACCTGCACCAGTGCATCCAGATCGCACTGAGGCGTGACCACACCGTATTCGACCTGGCCGCCGGCCTCGTTCTGGACGCTGGTGAGCGTCCCGATGACAAGGCCCGCCGGGAAAGCGCCGCCGGAGCCGGAGGTCAATACCTCGTCGCCGGTGAAGATCTGCGCGCCGTCGGCAAGGAAGGTGAGCTTGGCTGTCTTCTCGCGCATCAGGGCGTATTCGCCGACCACCATGCCGGTGCTGCCGCTGCCCGCGACATAGGCGCCGACACTCATGTCGACGTCGATGAGCGTACTGACGGTAGCCCAGTTGTCGCCAAGCTCGGTGATCTGACCGACTAGGGCGCCGTATTCGGTGATCACGGGAGCGTGCAGCTTGATGCCGCTGGACGAGCCTTTGCTGATCGTAAAGGAGGACGACCAGTTGGAGGACGACCAGAGGACGACCTTGGCAGATTCCAGATGGAAGTCGCTGTGCTTCTGCCGCAGATAGAGCGCATCGCGCAGGCGCACGTTCTCCTCCGAGGCCTCGATGCCGTCACGGGCGGACTTCTGCGCGTCCGCGAGCTGGGCGCGGAGCGATTCGTTCTCCGCCATCAGTGAATCGTACTTGTACAGATAACCGTAAATACTGTTGAAAAGGTTGACGGTGGAGCTCAGCACATTCTGCATGGGTTTTGCAATGATACCGGTGGTATTGTGCAGCAGGCCGATCTTCCCGCCGCGCGCCGCGTTGCCGATGCCGACCAGCAGCGCAACCGCCAGCACGATCACGATGATCCGTATCCCGTTTTTTCTCAGATATTCTTTCAAAGAAGTCCAACTCCCTGCTCTTTCAGCAT
>CAMJQX010000180.1 GCA_946408145.1 uncultured Clostridia bacterium | reverse complement strand
GTTCAAAACGCCCCGGAAACACATGTTTCCGGGGCGTTCTCTTTTTGGGTGGCTGCTTTTCTGCGAGAGAAGTGTCCCGCCGTCAGCGCGGCTCTTTTCTGCGCTGCCTGTTGGCTTTGGCGACGCCCCTGCTCCATTCGCGCTTGCGGCGCAGCAGCTCGTCCCGGTCGGCGGCCTCGGCCTTCAGCTTCCGGTAGCTCTCCCAGCGCGCCGCGTCCAGCGCGCCCGCGGCGATGGCCGCCCGGACGGCGCAGCCGGGCTCCCGCTCGTGGCGGCAGTCCGAAAAGCGGCATTTCCCGAGATATTGCTCCACGTCCGCGAAGGCGTCGTCCAGGCCCTCGGACACGTCCCACATGCCGAGCTCCCGCATCCCCGGCGTGTCGATGATCAGCGCGCCGCCCGGCAGGCGGATGAGCTGCCGGTGGGTGGTGGTGTGGCGGCCCCTGCCGTCGCTCTCGCGGATCTCGCTCACCGGCATGAGCTCCTCGCCCGCGAGGGCGTTGACGAGGCTGGACTTGCCGACGCCGGAGGAGCCGAGAAAGACCACCGTCGTCCCCGGGAGCAGGGCGGCCTTCAGCCGATCGAGTCCGTATCCCGTGCGCGCGCTGATCACATGGACCGGCACGCCCGGGGCCGCGCGCTCGGCGCGCGCCAGATAGTCCGCGTGATCCTCCGCGAGATCCGCCTTGGTCAGCAGCACCGCGGGGCTCGCGCCGGACTGCCAGGCGAGCGTCAGATAGCGCTCCAGCCGCCGGGGATTGAAATCCCGGTTCATGGACTGCATGAGGAAGACGAGGTCGAAATTGGCGGCCACCGCCTGATCCCTGGGCACAGGCCCCGGCTCGCGCCGGGAGAAGAAGGTCCGGCGCGGCAGGGTCGCGGTGATCAGGCTGTCGCCGGTCTCGTTGTAGTGGATCATCACGTAGTCTCCCACGGTGGGGAAGAGCTCCGTGCCCGCGTAGTATTCTTTTGCTTTCAGCCGGGCGTGGGCGATCCCGTGCCGGCAGACGATCTCATAGCGCTCCTTGTGCTGGGCCGTGACGCGCGCCGGGATCCCCGGCAGATCGCCCGTGTCCGGCACGGTACCGTAATCGTTCAAATTCAAGGCATTCATCCTTTCCGTTTTTTCGTTGGGGCTGCGTTTGCGTCAAGATCCTCATGAAACATCACTCCTTTCCCATGCCGTCAACCGAAAACGGGCGCAAAAATACCGCAGCAAAGCAGCTCTCGTCCATGGCTGCCTCCTGCGGGTCTCCATCTATCCGAAAGTCACTTTCCGACGGCGCGGCAAAGCAGGGGGCCATACCGCCCCCGACGCGCTCCGCGCCCGTATTCAGTTAGCCGGCGAAAACCTCAAGCTCCGTCATATTCAAAAAACTCCTTTCCGGCCCGCGCGTGCGGCCCTTTGCTGAGGAAACTATAGCACCGCCCGCGCGCCCTGTCAAGCGTCGACGCGCGCGGGGAGCGGCGTGTTTTTTGCACGGCCGTCTTGATTTTTGGGACGAAACAGGCTATGCTTAATGACAGATAAAACCTATCGAAACTTCTGTCAGGAGGTGCTTTCATCCCATGAAAGTTGTTGTTGCCGGCGCGTTCGGCCATCTGGGAAGCGATCTGATCCGTGCTCTGGTGAAGGCGGGCCACGAGGCGGTCGGCTTCGGCCGCACGATCCGGCCCATCCCCGAATGCGAGGGCAAGTTTACCGCCGTAAAGGCGGACGCGCAGGACCGCGAGAGCCTGCGCGGCGTCTGCGACGGCGCGGACGTCGTGATCTCCACCGTCGGTCTGACCAAGGCGAGCGCGGAGGTGAGCTGCTACGACGTGGACTATCAGGGCAACATGAACCTGCTCGACGAGGCGCGGCGCGCCGGCGTGAGGCATTTCGCCTACGTCTCGGTCCTCAAGGCCGACGGCGACCCGAGCGTCCCGATGCTCGACGCCAAGGCGAAGTTTGAAAACCAGCTCAAGGCCAGCGGCCTCAAGTGGGTCATCTTCCGCCCGAGCGGCTATTTCTACGACATCGCGAAGGTCTTCATGCCCATGGTCGAGAAGGGCAAGGTCACGCTGCTCGGCAGCGGGGACGTGCACGCGAACGTCGTCGACACGCCGGACTTCGCGGAGTTCATCGTCGAGCACATGTGCGACGACGGCGCGATGTTCGACGTCGGCGGCAAGGAGACCTGGAGCTATGAGGAGCTCGCGCGGATGTTCTTCGCCGCGGCCGAAAAGGAGCCGGTCATCAGCCGCGCCCCGGTCTGGCTCTTCGACGTGCTGGCCTGGGTCAACAAGAAAAAGAAGAACGGCAAGGAGGCCATCATCCGCTTCTCGAAGTGGACGCTGACCCACGAAATGGTGGCCGACACGGTGGTCGGCGACGCGAGCTTTGCCGCGTACATCAAGAGCTGCTACAGGAAGTGAGCGGCGAATGAACGACTTTATGCTGCTCAGCGCCGCGTCCCGCTTCCCGATCCGAAGGCTGGACATCGGCGAATTTGAAGAGATCTCCGGCAAAGGGATGCGCTTTCACACCCGAGTCTATGACGCCGATGGCGCGGGTCGGCTCTGCCTGATGGAAATGCGCGCCTTTTTCGGCCTGATGAAAATGGAGAGCGCCGTCTTTTCCCCTGTCGGGCTGGACGGACCGCTCTTCAGCTGTGACCTTGTGGACGCCATGGGGAAGGATACGCTGTTGCTGGAGCTGTATGACACCACGATCTCCCACCCCGGTATGGGCGCTCTGGGCGAGATCATGGCGAGCTATGGCACACTCCCCGCATATGACCCGGGCAGGCACTGGTACGACAGCCTCCGTCTGCCGGTTTCGGACTTCAAGAAGGGAAAAGGACTGCGCGGCGCCTTCGCGGGCTATGTGAGGGAGTACACGGAAGGGTATTTCTCTCTTTTGCCCGACTGCGGGGCGTGCGATCCCGCCGAGAAGCGGAAGCGGAACGCCGCATACGCAGAAGGACTGCTGAAAAACGGCGGCCCGGCGGTCGACACCTTCCGGAAGATCCTGGGGGAGGAAAAGACGGCCCTGTTTTTAAAGAAATACATGTTCTGCTGTGAAGCGTAAGGAAGGGAACGCCATGATCATCTATTTTTCCGGTACCGGCAACAGCCGCTTCGTCGCGAAAAAGCTCGCGGCGCTGACCGGCGAGGAGCTGGTGGACGCCGTGAAGTACACCCGTGAGGGGAAGGGCGCCGCGTTCACAAAACCCGGCAAGTATGTCTTCGTCTCGCCGGTCTACGTCTCCGCGCCGCCGCGCGCCTTCGTCGACTTTATCCGCAAGTCCTCCTTCCCGAACAACGTGCGGGCCTACTTCGTCATGACCTGCGCGGGCGGCATGGGCGGCAGCCCGGAGTACTGCCGCCGGCTCGCGAGCGAGAAGGGCTTTGCCTATCTGGGCACGGCCCAGGTCTGCATGCCGCAGAACTACATCGCCATGTTCAAGACCCACACGGCCGAGGAAAACCGCGAGGTCGTGCGCAGGGCCCTGCCCGTGATCGAGGGGCTGGCGGACTTCATCCTCGGCGGCGTCGAGCTGCCCGACCCGGGCATGAAGGCCTGGGAGTACATCTCGACCGAGATGATCATCGGCATGTACTACAGGGACTTCATGAAGGCGAAGGCCTTCCGCGTGAGCGATGCCTGCATCGGCTGCGGCCACTGTGCCGCGTCCTGCCCGCTCGCCAACATCAGCATGAAGGACAGGCGGCCTGTCTGGGGCAACAACTGCACCCACTGCATGGCCTGCATCAACCTCTGCCCGAAGCAGGCGATCGAGTACGGGAAGCGGACGGA
>CAMJQX010000179.1 GCA_946408145.1 uncultured Clostridia bacterium | reverse complement strand
GGAGATGATCATGCGCTTGGCGCGGCCGCGGAAGTAGATGAAGCCCTCCTCGTCCTGCGTGCCGAGGTCGCCGGTGTAGACCCAGGTCAGGCCGTCGGCGTGCGTGCGGAGCGTCTGGGCGGTCTCCTCCGGGTGCTTCATGTATTCCTTCATGACCGTGGGGCCGGCCAGCAGGATCTCGCCCTCCTCGCCGTAGGGCAGCTCGCGGTCGGTGCCGGGCTCGACGATCTTGATGTAGGTATCCGGGAAGGGGATGCCGATGCTCCCCTCCTTGAACCGCGTCGGCGGCGTGAGGCAGCAGGCCGTGACGGTCTCGGTGGTGCCGTAGCCCTCGCGCACCTGGATGGTCGCCTTGTGGTCGTAGAGGAACTTGTCAAATTTCTTTTTCAGCTCGACGGACAGGCTGTCGCCGCCGGAGAACACGCCCTTGAGACAGCTCAGGTCCGCGCCGTCCATCGAGGGCAGGCGCAGAAGCGCCTCGTACAGCGTGGGCACGCCCGCGATGAAGTTGCAGCGGTATTTGACGATATCCTTCGCGTAGCTTTTGGCGGTGAAGCGCGGGATCAGGATGCAGCGGCCGCCCTGCGCCAGCATCGAGTGGATGCACACGCCGAGGCCGAAGCCGTGAAACAGCGGCATGGCCGAGAGCATCCTGTCCCCCGGGCGGAACATGGGATTGGTGGCGACGATCTGCTGGGAGAGGGCGTTGAAGTTCCGGTTGGTCAGGACGATGCCCTTGGTGGTGCCGGTGGTGCCGCCGGAGTAGAGGATGACCGCCGGGTCGTCGGACTGCCGCCTGACCTTATAGTTATAAAAGCAGGCGCCGGAGAGGCGCATGAACTCCTTCCAGCGGATGACGGGCGCGTCCTTGGGGATGGGCTTGATCTTGCGGCCCTCGGTGAGCATATAGCCCGCGCGAACGGGCTTGGAGAGCGCGTCCTTGACCGAGGCGATGATGATGTTCACGACCCCGGTGTTCTCGCGGATGGCCTCGAACTTGTGGTAGAACTGGTCGAGCGTGATGGCCGTCACGGACTCGGACTCATTGAGGTAGAATTCGATCTCCTTCTCGGCGGAGAGGGGGTGGATCATGTTCGCGATGCCGCCCACGAGGTTCACGGCGTAGAACATGTAGATGGCCTGCGGGCAGTTGGGCATGGCGATGGTCACCTTGTCGCCCTCGCGCACGCCGATGGTCTTGAGCGCCCTGGCGCAGCGCTCGGTCTCGCGGATCAGCTCGCGGTAGGTCGTGGACCTGCCCATGAAGTCGAAGGCGATGTTGTTGGGATACTTCTCCGCGATCTCCGCGACCTTGTCGAACATGGAGCCTTCAAAGTAGTCCAGGTGCATGGGGATCTCCCCCATCTGCGCCGCCCAGGGGGTCCTGGCGGTAATTTCAGTCGGCATTTCGGTTTCCTTTCAGTATTGCCTCCCCTGCGCAAGGGGAGGTGCCCCGAAGGGGCGGAGGGGTCGAACCGGATAACAGGCAACCCCTCAGTCGCTCCGCGACAGCTCCCCTTGCACAGGGGAGCCAAAATATATGTTATTTGTAATCAAAGCCGCTGGGCTCGCCCATGGGGCGGTCCAGGAGCTCGGGGTGCGCGAAAATGTGCTTGACCAGCTTGAGGCTGCGGGCGAAATAGAAGCCGTCGGCAATGCGCTCGTCGAGCGTCGCGCCGATGTCCACCACGTCGCGGATCTCCTTGTGCCCGTCGGGCATGACGAGCTCCTCCTTGTGGATCGTGCCGACCGCGATCATGATGCTGTTGGTGCCGTAGTTGTTCAGGTGGTGGTAGACCGCGGGGGCCTTGATGCTGCCGAGGTTGGTGAGGAAGAGGGTGGTGTAGTTCGGGTCGCCCTCGGTGAGGAAGCTGGGGTTGACGCCCCAGAAGTCCAGCCAGCGGATGATACGGATCACGAACATCAGCAGCGGGCGCGGGATGGCGGCGAACTTGTCCAGCAGCTCGTCGACGCCGCCGGTCGCCACCTCGCTCTTGCGCGTCTCGCGCACGTCGCCGACGATCTTGCGGCTGAGGCTGTCGAGCGTGTCCCCATCCTTCGGCACGAAGACCATCAGGCTCTCCTCGGCGTTGTCGGCAAAGCGGCGCTTGCACACGAAGCTGACGCTGATCTCGTCGCGCTCGTACATGCGGCGGCCCTGGATGAAGCGGTTCATCTTCGGCCGCTCCTTGACCATGCGGGCGACGCTCATGACGATCGCGTGAAAGACCGTGGTCTTGTACTCCGGATGGGAGGCGTTCTTTTCCTCGATGTATCTGAGCAGCTCGGTCACGTCGAACTTGTCGTTCATGAAGACCTCGCAGTCGGTGCGGTTCGGCATCAGGTGCGCCATGACCGTCTGCAGGCCGGGCACGTCCCTGACCCAGCGGCCGTCGCGCCGGTCGCCCCAGCGTCTCTTTTTCTTTTCGCTCATGTTTTCTCCTCCTGCTTCTGGATTCTCCCAGAATTGCATTGTACCCGATGCCGCGCGGAAATTCAAGTTTTTTAAGCTTTTTTTGACAAAAACCGCTGCCGACGCTTTGTCGGCAGCTTGAAAGGCGGACACGCCTGTGTCCGCCTTTCCCGTAAGGTCATTTGAATTTCAATTTCGGCTTGTAGTATTCAAAGATCACGCCGTCGCGTCCCTTTTCGTTGCGCGGCTCGTGGGAGGTCCAGCAGAAGCGCATCGCGCCGAGGAGCTCCGAGAAGCGCACCGTCAGCGGGCGCGGGCCGATCTCATAGGCGATGAACTGCGGCCGGGCGAAGATGTTGAAGAGATTCCGGCTGAGCAGGAAGGAGCGGAGCACGGGGAGCTTGTCCCTGCGATAGTCTCCGTACGGGGCGGCCAGCTGCCCGCGGATCAGGTCCGGCGCATGGAAGCGGAACCACGCCACGATGAAGGGGCTGAAGCTCTCGATACACACGTCGCCGCGGTAGCTCTCCAGCAGCTTGTAGGTCTTTTCGCACAGCTCCCTGTTGCGGCGGCCGTTTTTCAGCTCCACGAGCAGCGGCCCCGCGCCGCGGATGGCGCCGAGCACCTCGGAAAAGAGCGGGATGCGCTCCTCCGTGCCGCACAGGCGCAGCTGCTGCAGCTCCGCGAGCGTCAGCTCGTCCACGCGTTTGTCGACGCCGCAGACCCGCTTGAGATCCGCGTCATGGAACACGACCACCTGCCCGTCCTTCGACAGCTGTACGTCCAGCTCGATCCCGTAGCCCGCGCGGGCGGCGAGGCGAAAGGCCGCCAGCGAGTTCTCCGGCACGGAGCGATCCCGGCTGTGCAGGCCGCGGTGGGCGTAGTTGATGCCGAGGAAGGGCGCGCGCTGCCGTCTGGTGGCGCCTCCGGGCGCCAGCAGATACAGGGGCGCCGCGGCCGCCGCGCCGAGAGCGAGAAGCAGTTTCCCGGTTTTTTTCATCGTTTTGTCCTCCGATCCCGCGCTGTATTCGGTACTTTATATTGTATCACCCGGCGGCTCGCGCAGTCAAGTGTTATGTAAACAAAGTGCCCGCCGACAGAGAAGAAATGCTCCGGGGCAAAGGCCCCGGAGCAAAAGCGCTTTGACCCTCAGTCGTCCTCGCCGAGGGCCTCGAGGCCGACCGTATTGGCGACCTTCTTGGCCTTGATGTTCTTGACGAGCGCCGTGAACACGCAGAAGCTCAGCGCGGTCAGGATGGCGGCGTAGACCGGGAGCGTGCGCCAGGCCTTGGTGGCGTTGAGCACCAGGCCAAGCAGCACGGGCGTGACCGTCTGGGCGGACATGCTGGCGGCGTAGTAGAAGCCGGTGAAGCGGCCGATCTTCTTGGAGGAGCAGAGCTCCAC
>CAMJQX010000178.1 GCA_946408145.1 uncultured Clostridia bacterium | reverse complement strand
TGGTCGTGCTGGTAGTGGGCCAGACGGATGGTGTTGGCGCCCATCTCGCAGATGATCGCCATGTCCTCGTCGTGCATCTCCCGGGTGATGGCGTTGCCGAGGCCCTTGCGGTCCTGGTGGCGGCTCACGCCGCGCAGGGGATAGCTCTTGCCGTTGAGATAGAAGCCAGTTTTCGCGTGATAGTGGAAGTCCCGCACGCCGAAGCGGGTGGAGACGCTATCCAGAACCTCGCCGTTTTCCACAAGCTCCGCCACGGCGGTGTAGAGATAGGGGTCCTTGACGCCGTTCCAGAGGCGGACCTTGTCGATGCTGAGCTTGCAGCGCTCGCCGACACCCTGCGCAACGACGGCGCCCTGCGCGTCCAGCAGGCGCACCCGCACCTCGCCGAGGCCGGTGTTGCGCCAGGTCTCCACCGTCACCTCGCCCTTCTTGTAGCCATCCGCGGGCTTTGCCGTCACCCGGATGCCGGGACCGCCGTGGTGGTCGAGGTCGAAATGCAGCCCGTCCACGATCAGCAGCTCCACGTCGCGGTAGATGCCGCCGTAGAAGGTGAAGTCCGCCTTCTGCGGGTAGACCCGGTCGTTGGGGCGGTTGCTGACAACAACGGTCAACTGGTTGCGCTCCGTCAGATACTCGGTGACGTCCGTCCGAAAGCGGGAGTAACCGCCCTCGTGCCGGCAAACCGTCTGCCCGTTGAGCACGACCTCACATTCGGAGTTCACGCCGTCAAATTGAAGGTATACGCGCTCCAGATCCCCGTGCTCCGGCATGGGAAAGCTTTTTTCGTACTTGCACAGGCAGCGCATATAGTCGTCGCCGCCGTCCTGCCCGTCCACGGCGTTCCAGGTGTGGGGGACGGAAACAGGAAGCGCTTTTCCTCCCGGGCCTGTAAAGAGCCAGTTTTCGTTCAGTGAAAGGATTCTTCTCACGATACCCCTCTCCCATCATAACTTTTAACGAGATCATTTTACCAAACATGCCTGCTGCGAAAAAGCCGAATCGCACAAGCTTGCACTAACACGGCATAAGCTTCCGCTGTGAGATAAAGATCGTATACGGCAAGGCTCCCTGCCGTTTCAATGCAGAGAGCCTTGTTTTATCACGCATATTTATTCTTGCCGGTCGTCGGCAGTTTCGCTGAGCGCGGTAAAGGCCTCCCAGCCGTCGATTCCCATCCCCATGGTCACATCGCCCAGGGTATGCAGAACCAGACCGTCCGGGCTGAGCAGCAGCTCCGGGTGCTCCGCCTGCCCTTCGCGGTCAGCGGGAATGAGGCCCGCCAATTGGCCTTCCACGCTTTCGCGCCGAAGCCGGCAGAAAAGCCTCAGCATTTGTGCGCCGGCCTCAAACTCCTCATAGGAAACGAACTTTGTGGGATCGCGCCGGACATACTCGGAGATCATACGCTCTGTTTCCGCAAGATAGGCATCCATATCCACCGCCCCGAGCATCCTTCGGATCTGCTCGTGATATTGCGCGGTGTAAGACGCGTCGCGGAGGATGAAGTCGAACATCGGTCGGCTGCCGTCTCCGGATACGCTCAGCGGGGTGTCGATCGGATCGTTGACGGCGCTCTTCGCGTCCATCAAAAAGGTGCCGTAGGCCAGATTGTAGTCCCACGGAAGCATGGAGAGCAGGCCGTCCGTCTCATAGAGGTAGTAGTTGTGAACCGAGGACCCGGTGTAGCTGTCGCTGTTGACCAGAAAGTTGTGGACAGCGAAATACCGGATGACCTCGTCGGTGTCCACCGTATGTTCCAGGTCCTCGAAGGCAGAGAGGCGCCGGAGCGACGCGATCAAGCGCGCCATGTCCCCTTTCCCGATCCTGGTGTTGGCTTTTGAGAAAATGTTTTCGTAGTCCCTGGGGCGCTCGCCGCTGTATTGCAGACGCAGATCCGGCGCGTCGTAACCGAGGAAGGCGAAGTTGAGCATATTCACATCGTCCTGCAGCTCGTCAAGGCCGAAGCGCTCCATGAAGGCCTCCACCTGCTCCGGGTCCGCTTCCTCTGCGCGCTGCGTAAAGTCCTTGGGCAGCCGACGGATGATCCCTGCAAAAAAGCCTATGTTCATGCCATGGCTGTCCGGCTTGTAGAGAAGGCCGTGCTCCGCGCCGAAGCTGCGGTTCATAAAGCCGTCCTCCAGCCCCTCCACCGCCAGATACAGGCCCCAGTCTTCGCCGTTTACCGTCACGAAGACATAGGAGCACAGCGGCGCCGGAACGTCCATCTCCCGCATCAGGTGATAGGCCAGGGCGTCCTTCATATAGGTGGCGTCCTGCACCAGATTGTTCAGATTCAGCTTGTCCAGACCGTGATAGCTCTGGTTTTCCAGGAAGTGGTCAAACTCCAGCTTGAAGCTGAAGCGGCTGCTGTCCATCATGACCACAGCAAACACAGAGCCGTTTCCTTTCGCGCGGATACCCACATGCTCCAGCGTCTCGCCGTCCACCGTTACGGTACAGGCGCCGTACTTCTCATCGGTACAGTTTGCGGTAAAGTCCTCCCAGTCCGGCATGGAGATGTCGATGCTGTGGACGAAGCTGTCGTCGAAAAGCAGCGTGTCATAGTCCGGCGCCGCGGGTTCCGCAGGGCTTCGGTACAGGCCGAGGGCTTCCCCGTTCATCATCAGCACCGTGAGCGCGACGGCAAGCACAAGGACGGCAGCCACGATCCGGTCAAAATACTTGCTGCTTACCATGGCTCATCCCATGTATTCGCCGTTGTAGCTGACGAGCACCGCGCTGTGAACGCCCTCCAGGGCGGCAATGTCGTTGATGAAGTCAGTGCGATCCTCCTTCAGCCGGATCTCCATATTGAGCTCTACGAGCCCCGGGCGCACCGTTTTGGATTTTACGATGCACTTTTGCACCTTCTGCTTCAGAAAGGCCGCCGCTCTGTCCTCCGCCGCGCCGTCTGCGCAGGTAAGCACCACGATGTAGGGGCTGAGATGCGTTTTCCGATTGACAAACAGGATCAGGACGAGGCCGATGATCAGCGAGCCGAACACGGCCAGCGGGATAAAGCCGGCTGCCAGCACGATGCCCACCGCGATAGCCCAGAACAGAAACGCGATGTCGAGCGGGTCCTTGATCGCCGTCCGAAAACGGACGATGCTCAGAGCGCCAACCATGCCGAGGGACAGTACCACGTTCGAGGTCACGGCCAGGATGACCACCGTCGTGATCATGGTGAGCGCGATCAGCGTTACGCCGAAGCTGGAGGAGTACATGACGCCCTGATAGGTCTTTTTATATACGAAAAGGATAAATAAGCCCAGCGCAAAAGACAGCAGCAGCGCCAGCGCCATATCCAAAAGGCTGACAGAAGTCACGTTTTCCAGAAAACTGGAATTGAAAATATCAGAAAATGTTTGCATTGCTTTCACCTGTTATCCATAGATTCTGCAGGCGGCGTATTTGGAAAAGGCCCCGGCACGCCTGCCCGGCAGTTGTACAAGGTCTCGGATCACGTCGGGGAGAAACGCGTCCCATTTGACCTCCAAAATGCCAAAGGGGCCGCCGGCGGGAACGGTCACGGCCTCCGGATTCAAAAAATCCGTGCAGCGCATCCCCGTGCGGATGTCGTGATCGAGCGTCACCCGAACATTGCCGGGCGCAAAGAGAAACGGCTCGCGCGTATAGTCCACAATGGTTTTCGGGTGCAGACCCAAGGCCTGACTTTTCGCGTAAAACTCCAGAAGCAGCGGCGTTTTGCTCTCGCGGAGCCAGTCCAGCTCGCCGTCCAGAATGGCCTGCGCCTCCAGGACACTAAGACTGACGGCATCCTTGAGGCAGAGGCTGTTCACCTTGCTTTTCTTTTCCAGCTTGATGCAGGAGGTATCGCCGTTATA
>CAMJQX010000177.1 GCA_946408145.1 uncultured Clostridia bacterium | reverse complement strand
GACCCCGAGGGCGGCGCGCTGGAGATGATCATCCACGACAAGGGCGAGATCGGCGGTCCGCTGAACCAGTTCTCCACCATCGGCTACAAGTTCGAGACCAACGGCGCGACGATCCTCTATCCCGAGCGCCTGCTGCGCGTGATGAGCTGCTCCAGCTTCTCGGCCAGCGACGAAGTGAACTGAGAAACAGAGGGCGGGATGGGGAGACCTCATCCGGCCCTTCGGGCCACCTTCCCCGTGCGCGGGGAAGGCAAAAAGGAAAGGATATGAAAATGAGCGAGAAACGTGTGGAAGTCTCCGTCCCGAGAGGGGCGGAGCGCGAGGACCCCAACCTCTTCGTGGGCATCAACGGCATGAGTTATCTGCTGCCCAAGGGCAAGAAGTCCAGCGTGCCGGAGGCGGTGGCCTTTGAGATCGCGCGCAGCGAGCGCGCCCGCGACGCGCTGGACGCGACCATGGACAGCCTGCAGAGGGCCGGGGCATGACCGCGGGCGAGCTGATCGCCCAGGTGGACAGGCTGCGGCCCAACCAGTACAGCGCGGAGGAAAAGCTGCAGTGGCTGCGGCGCATCGACGGACAGATCCGCAGGGAGCTTGACGGCACCCATGAGGCGCTCCCCGCGCAGTCCGGGGACGGAACGGACGAGCCCTACAGCGAGGACACGGTGCTGCATGTGGGCTTTCCCTATGATACGGAGCTGTATACCGCCTATCTCTTCAGCCAGATCGACCTGCACAACGGTGAGATCGGCAAGTACAACCAGAGCCTGACGCTGCTCTCCGCCGCCTGGCGTCAGCTGGCCGACAGCATAAACCGCGAGCGCCTGCCCAGACAGAAGGGCGGCTGGCGGCTCTGAAGGAGCGCGGCCCCCTCGGCGCGGCCCGGGGGGCCGGAGGCGGAGGAAAGGAGCAGAACATGCAGTTTCCCTATCTGGACCCGACGCCGCAGACCCGGGCGGTCACGGACGTGTTCCGCGGCTACGACCACCGGCTGAGCGCGGCGGACGGTACCTTCTACGACACTATGAACCTGTCCTCGCGGCAGTTCCCGCTGCTGAGCACGCGCCTGCGCCGCGGCACCGTCACGCAGCTGACGCAGCCCGGCGGTCTGATCGGCAAGGACGCGCTGTGCTGGGTGGCCGACGGGACACTTTATGTAAACCAATTGGCCACGCCGGTCACCGGGCTGACGGCGGGCGAGAAGCAGCTGGTGAGCATGGGCGCCTATGTGCTGATCTTCCCGGACAAGCAGTATTACAACACCCAGGACCCCTCCGACTTCGGCTCCATGGAGGCGGATCTGACGCTCACGGGAGAGATCCGTTACAGCCTCTGCGACGCGGAGGGGACGGAGCTCGGCACGCCGCTGTGCTCCGCGGAGGAGCCGGAGACGCAGACGAACGCCGCGCTCTGGCTGGATACCTCCGGCGGCGGCAGGGTGCTGCGGCAGTATTCGCAGGCGCAGCGCGTCTGGGTGGAGCTGGAGAGCGTGTTCACGAAGCTCAGCTTCCCGAGTCTCGGCCGGGTGCCGGCGCTCTTCTCCCGCTATGACGGCGTGGAGATCAGCGGCGCGGCGCGCGGGGAGCTCAACGGGAGCAAGCTGCTCTATGCTCTGGGCGGCGGAGAGCAGGAGGCTGACTACATTGTCGTGGCGGGCCTGATCGACGCGCCCTTCACGGCGGAGGGCAGCGTCCGCATCCGCCGCAGATTGCCGGAGATGGACTTCGTCTGCGAGGCGCAGAACCGGCTCTGGGGCTGCCGCTACGGCAACGACGGCGAGAAGAACATCAACGAGATCTATGCCTCCGCGCTGGGGGACTTCAAAAACTTTTACCAGTTCCCGGGCCTGAGCACCGACTCGTGGACGGCCTCGGTCGGCTCCGACGGGCCCTGGACCGGCGCGGTCAACTATCTGGGGCGGCCGACCTTCTTCAAGGAAAACCGCATCCACCAGGTCGCGGTCTCGGCCTCCGGCGCGCACCGGCTGGAGGAGACGATCTGCCGCGGCGTGCAGGCGGGCAGCCACAAGAGCCTGCAGGTCGTGGGCGAGAGCCTGTACTACAAGAGCGCGGGGCAGGTCTGCGTCTGGCAGGGCGGCTTCCCGCAGAGCGTCGGCGCGGCGCTCGGCGAGATCGCCTGCGACAGCGCCGCGGGCGGCAGCATCGACGGCCTGTACTATCTCTCGATGCGCGAGACGGAGAGCGGCGCCTGGCACCTGTTCTGTTACGATACCGAGCGCGGCGTCTGGTACCGGGAGGACGCGCTGCACGCGCAGTGCTTCGCCGCCGTCCGGGGAGAGCTGTACGCGATCGACGCCGCGAGCGGCGCGCTGCTGGCGCTCCGGGGAACGACCGGCGAGCCGGAGAGCAGTCTCCCCTGGATGGCGGAGACCGGCCTGCTCGACTATCAGACGCCGGAGCGCAAGTACGTCTCGCGCTATACGCTGACGCTGCGCGTGACGGCCGGCGCGAAAATCAGCCTCTGGCTGCGCTATGACTCCGAGGGCGACTGGGAGAAGAGCGGGGAAGTGGAGCTGTTTTCAAACGGCACGGCGGTGATCCCTGTCAGGCCGCGGCGCTGCGACCATCTGCAGCTGCGCATCTGCGGCGAAGGAGAGGTCAGGCTCTGCGCGCTCACGCGCATCCTCGAGACGGGCAGCGATCTGTGAGGCGGGGAGGCGAACGCGATGTATGAATACCCGCCCATCCTGACGGGCAGCGAACAGCAGCAGCTTCTCGCCCTGCGGGATTATCTGGTGCGCCTGGCGAAAAGCATGGAGACGGCGGAGACGGCAGCGAGCGGGAAGGACGAGCGGGCGGCCGCAGGGACCGCCCCTGCGAAAAAGGCCGGGGCCGGGGACGAGGAGGAAAAGCTCGCCGCACTGCGGAGAAACGCGGCCAATCTGCGCGCCCTCATCGTCAAGACCGCCGGCGAGGCCGAGACGCTCGCGCTCGAGCTCGGAGCCGTGCGGCAGGACATGGAGAGCCGCTATCTCGCAAGGTCCGACTTCGGCGCGTACATGGAGCAGGTGAAGACGAGCTTCACGGCGACGGCGCGCGGCGTGGTGGAGAGCTATGACTTTGCCTCGCTGATCGAGGCGGTGAACGAGCGTGCCGACGCGCTGGATCTCTTCATGACCGCGATCCGCGGCGAGATCCGCCGGGGACTCATCACCGACCCCGGCACGGGCGAGACCGTGATGGGCATCGCCATCGCGGAGAACCTGCAGTTCACCGGGCAGGTGCACGAGGAGGACGGCCTGAAATACTACGAGCTGGCGCCGGGACAGACGCTGGGCCTCTACACGGCCACGGGCTGGCAGTTCTGGGTCAACGGCTCCAAGCGCGGCTGGTTCGACTCGCGCGACGGCAGGCTGCATGTGATCAGCGAGGTCGTCGAGGACGGCCTGCAGCTCGGCGCGGACTGGGCCGTCTCCACCGCGGGCGGCTTCGGGATCAAGTATCTCGGCGCGTGAGAGGACGGCGGGCGACCGCAAGGGTCGCCCCTACGGGGGACGGCGTGGGATGACGGCGGGCGCTTCGTGAAGCGCCCCTACGGGAGACGGAGGAGACGGCGGGCTGTCGAGGGCGCCAGCCCCTACGGAGGAGTGGCGGGGGACGGCGGGAAGTATCCCCCACCCGCCTTCGGCGGGAGCCCCCTTTAGGCAAGGGGGCCAATCAGGAAAGGACCTCATCCGGCGCTGCGAAGAGGACGGACACAACCCCTCAGGCGCTTCGCGCCAGCAAGCTGGGATCGTCGCACGCTTCCCGCGCGTCGAGAGGCTCCCCTTGCACAGGGGAGCTTATCGGGAAGGCACAAGGACGGACACAACCCCTCAGGCGCTGCGCGCCAGC
>CAMJQX010000176.1 GCA_946408145.1 uncultured Clostridia bacterium | reverse complement strand
CGCAGTTCAATCTATGCAAAAACAGGAACATTTTCGAATGTTTCTGTTTTTGCCTCACAAGCTGTCGACACTTTGTCGACAGCTTGTGACCCGGCACGATCTTCGGATCGTGCCGGGTCTTCCGTATTTCTGTGCATTTTTCTTTGCTTTTCCCCGATATAGCGCTTGAAAAGAGCCTGAATATCCGCTATAATCTCTGCGGTTTGGCTTTTTGCCCGCTTCCCAATGGCGGGCTGCCGCCTTCGATCCCAATGTCGGAGCGGTACGGCCGAACGGTCCAGGATGCGCCGCGGGAGTCGTTTCCCCGCCGCGCGTCACGGTCCCGCCCGGGCTCCACCTCTCTCCCGGGTATGTACCTCCGTGAAAGGAGGGGAATACACTTGCGCAAGCTTTTATCCTATCTCAAACCCTACAGAGGCAAGATCGCCCTCGCCACGCTGCTGATGGCCGTATCTGCCGCCTGCGACCTGCTGCTGCCGACGCTGATGGCCGACGTGCTGGACAAGGGCGTCTACGGCGCGGCGGAGGCTGACACCTTCGGCTACATCCTGCGGACCGCGGGATGGATGCTCGGGCTGTCGCTGCTGAGCCTTGCCTCGGTCGCGGGCGGCTACTGGGTGGTCTATCACGTCGTCTGCGGCTACACCTGGAATCTCCGCTCCGCCCTCTTCCGAAAAGTGCACACCATGACGCTTTCGGAGCTGGGCCGCATCGGCACCTCCAATCTGGTCACCCGCTCCACCCATGACGTCGGCACCCTGAACGAGGCGATCTCGATGCTCTGCGGCGGCATCCTCATCATCCCGCTGATGTTTATCGGCGGCGTCGTCCTCTGCATGCGCAAGGATCTCACGCTCTCGCTCGTGATCCTCTGCGCCGTGCCGCTGCTGATTGCCGCCTGCCTGCTCTTGAGCGGCTGGATCGAGCATCTGTGGGAAGTCGCCGACGAGCAGTGCGACAAGCAGAACGACCTGGTCCGCGAGCGTCTGCGCGGCATCCGCGTCATCCGCGCCTTCGACCGGGAGCGCTATGCCCACGAGCGGATCACCGATGCCACACGCATCATGGCCGACAACCTCATCCGCGCGAACGTCAGCATGGAGATCATCGACCCGGCGGCGTCCTTCGTGCTCAACGCCGTGGTCCTTCTGATCGTGTATCTGGGCGGCGTTCGCATCGAGCGCGGCAGCGGACTCACCGCCGGCGACATCTTCGCCGTCATCCAGTACATCAACATCATCCTCGGCGCCATCGTCTCCGTCTCGTATGACATCGTGATGCTGCCCCATGTGCGGGTGGCGGTCCGGCGCCTGAGCCAGATCACCGAGTCCACGGGCGTGGAGGACGAGCGCCCGGCCGAGGGGCTGGCCTTCTCCGGCGCCATCGACCTGGAGCACGCCGGCTTCACCTATCCCGGCAGCTCCCTGCCCGCGCTGAGCGATGTGGACATGCACATCCTGCCCGGCGAATGGGTCTCCGTCATCGGCGGCACCGGCTCCGGCAAGACCACGCTCGCGGAGCTGCTGCTGGCCTTCCGCGCCCCGACCGAGGGGACGCTGCGCTTTGACGGGCGCGACGCCGCGGAGCTCTCCCCGAAGGATATCCGGGCCAACGTGAGCTGCTCGCTGCAGAAGTCGATGCTCTATGCGCTCAGCATCGCGGAGAACCTCCGCATGGGCAAGCCCGACGCGAGCGACGAGGAGCTCTGGGCCGCGCTCGAGCTGGCCCAGATCGCGGACTTCGTGCGCGAACAGCCCGAGGGCCTGAACTTCAAGCTGGAGCAGGCCGCGGTCAACGTGTCCGGCGGCCAGAAGCAGCGCCTCGCCATCGCCCGCGCCATCCTCAAGGACGCCCCCATCTACATCTTTGACGACTCCTTCTCCGCGCTGGACTTCATCACCGAGGCGAAGGTACGCAGAGCGCTCAGCGAGAAACTGGCGGGCCGCACCCGCATCGTCATCACGCAGCGCGTGGTCTCCGCCATGCACTGCGACCGGATCTTCGTCCTGTCCGACGGCGCGCTGGTCGGCGTCGGCACCCATGCGGAGCTGTTGGAAAACTGCTCCATCTACCGGGAGATCTACCTCTCCCAGACGGGAGGTGGGGCCGTATGAGTACGTCCGAACGGGACGAGAAGCGCGAACAGACCGCGGGCAAAAAGGAAAAGCGCCGCATCTTTGACGAGACCGGCAAGCGCCTGCTGAAGGAGCTGAGACCGCTGCGCGGCTGGATCCTGCTCATCGCCTTCATCTGCCTGCTGCTGATCGTCTGCGCCGTGGCGGTGCCGGAGCTGCTGGGCAGGCAGATCGACCGCCTCTACGACTGGAGCAAGACAAGAACGCCCGGTCTGGCCAAAAGCCTGCTCCCGGGCCTCTCCCTGCTCCTCGCCGTCTACGCCCTCGAGGGGGGACTGACCTACCTCAAATACTACCTGCTGCAGAACACCGTCAGCCGCTACTTCTGCGCGGGCTTCCGCATCCGTCTGTCGGAGAAGCTGCAGCGCCTGCCAGTGTCCTTCATGGACAAGACCCCCGCCGGCGACGTCATCGACCGCATGATGGACGACGTGAGCGAAATGTCCGCGAGCGTCTACTTCGTCGTGAATATCCTGCTGTCCGGCTTTCTGCAGATCATCGTCATCGCGGTCATCCTCTTTGTCACCGACTGGCGCATGGCGATCCCCGTCGTGCTGCTCTCTCCGCTGTCCGTGCTGCTCTCTTCCAAGATGGCGACGCTCGGGGGAGAGCACTGGGAGAAGCATTTCGATCTGGGCGGCGAGCTTACCTCTCTCGCGGAGGAGGCCTACACCAACTACCCGACCACCAAGGCCTTCACGCGGGAGGCGGAGCTGCAGAAGCGCTATGACGAGCTCTCGGAGCGCCATCAGCGCGCCGGGATCTTCGGCGGCTTCCTGTCCTCGATCGTCCAGCCCGTGATCGCGCTGGTGAACGCGCTGGCCTATATCGCCGTGACCGTCCTGGGCGGCTGGCTGATCCGGAACCGCGGCCTGCCCATCGGCACCGTGGTCACGGTCATCCTCTTCGTCCGCCAGTTCTCGAGCCCGCTGGAGCTCATCGCCTGGGGCCTGGGATACATCCAGCACGTCAAGGCCGCCGCCAGGCGCGTTTTCACCCTGCTGGACCTGCCCGAGGAGCACGATCCCGACGGCAAGTTCGCAGCGCCTGCCCGCGGCCGCGTGGAGCTGCGGCATGTGGATTTCTCCTACGATCCGAAGAAGCCGCTGATACGGGACCTGAACATGGATATTCAGCCCGGACAGAAGGTGGCCATCGTCGGCCCCACGGGTGCGGGCAAGACCACCATCGTCAATCTGCTCATGCGCTTTTACGACATCGAAAGCGGGCAGATCCGCATCGACGGGCGTGACGTCTCCGAGCTGTCGCGTGCCGAGAACCGCAGGCTCTTTGCCATGGTCCTGCAGGACACCTGGCTCTTCAAGGGCACCGTGGCCGAGAACGTGGCCTACGGCAGCCCCGGAGCCACGCGGGAGGAGATCGAGAAGGCCTGCGACTGCGCCTTCTGCGACCACTTCATCCGCCGCCTGCCCCAGGGCTACGACACCGTGATCTCCGAGGACAGCACCGCCGTCTCCTCCGGCCAGAAGCAGCTTCTCACGATCGCGCGGGCCCTGCTGGCCGACCGGCCCCTGCTGATCCTGGACGAGGCGACCTCGAACGTGGATACCCGCACGGAGATGCTGATCCAGAAGGCGATGGACACGCTCATGGGCGGGCGCACCTGCTTCGTCATCGCCCACCGGCTCTCTACCATCGTAAACGCCGATCTGATCCTGGTCATCCGGGACGGGCGGATCGTGGAGCAGGGGACGCATCAGAGCCTGCTGGCGCGTAAGGGCTTCTACTACGAGATGTTCCAGAGCCAGTACGCGAT
>CAMJQX010000175.1 GCA_946408145.1 uncultured Clostridia bacterium | reverse complement strand
GCAGGCGATTCCGCGGCGCAGAACAGCGAGATCGAGTCCTTTATGAACAAGGCCACCGAGGAAAAGGGCAGCGACAAGGGTTCATCCAAGGACGAGGAGGGCGCTTCCGGCGCGTACGATGAGATGCTCTCGAAGGCGGTCGAGGCTGTGCTGGAGATGGGCTCCTGCTCGGTCTCCATGCTGCAGCGCCGCGTCAAGCTCGGTTATTCCCGCGCCGCGCGCATCGTCGACCAGATGGAAGAGCTTGGGATCGTCGGCCCCTATGAGGGCGCAAAGCCGCGCAGCGTGACCATCGACCGCGCCGGCTGGCAGCAGTTGCAGCTCCAGCTCGGCCTCGCGTCCGACAGCGATATGACCCTCGCCGCGCAGATGAGCGACGCGGCCGACGATTTCACGGACGAGTAAATGTAACAGAAGGACGAAAGGGCGTACCAACGCCCTTTCGCAGGTTATGAACATGGATCTGTTTGCACCGAATATGAGTCTCACCGAGGTCAACCGCATCTCTGTGCTGGGCCTTGCCCATGTCGGGGATGGGGTCTATGAGCTGATGACGCGTACCCGGCTCTGTCTGGACGGGCATACCGCGATCGGCGAGCTGCACCGGCTGACGGTATCTCATGTCAAAGCTCCTGCGCAGGCGAGAGCGGTCGACAAGCTCCTGCCGCTGCTCAATGAGGAGGAGCTCGGACTGTTCAAGCGAGGCCGCAACGCCCATGTGCACGGCGTGCCGCAGGGGGCCAACGCTGGCGAATACCACGCCGCAACGGGCCTTGAGGTGCTGTTCGGCTATCTGTATCTGCTGGGTCGGCAGGAGAGGCTTAACACGCTTTTCGACGCGATCATGGAGGACTGAGCATGCCGCTTGACGCTATCTGTACCGCTGCGCTCGCAGCCGAACTGGAGCAGGAGATCGCCGGCGGCCGCATCGACAAGGTGCAGCAGCCCGAGCGGGACATGCTGCTCCTCTCCCTGCGCGCGAACGGGAAAAACCGCCGACTGCTGATCGCCGCCGGCACCGGGAACGCCCGCGTCCATCTGACGGAGGCCTCCTTTGAAAACCCCGCCGAGCCGCCCATGTTCTGCATGCTGCTGCGCAAGCACCTTGTCGGCGCGCATATCGTGTCGATCTTCCAGCCGGAGCATGAGCGCATGCTGTGCCTGCTGCTCGACACGCATGACGAGCTCGGCGTGGATTCCCGCAAGCAGCTTGTGGTCGAGATGATCGGCCGCAGCGCCAATGTGATCCTGGTGGGGGAGGACGGGCGTATCATCGACTGCATGCGCCGTGTCGATTTTGCGGGTGACGCGCTGCGCCGCCTGCTGCCCGGCATGATCTACCGCATGCCGCCGAAACAGGACAAGCTCTCCTTCTTTGAAAGCGACGCGGAATCTCGGCGCAGCATGATCCGCGCGGCGGATCGCAGCACAGCGATGGACAAATGGCTGCTCGATCATTTCTCCGGCCTCTCGCCGCTGATCTGCAGGGAGCTGAGCTATCGCTGCGGCGGAGACTATGAGCTGCTGCCCGCGCAGCTCGACGCGCTGGCGGAGACTGTTGAAAACGCCGAGTATCTGCCCTGCCTGATCAGCAGGGATGGCAAACCGCTCGATTTCAGCTTCCTGCGCGTCTCCCAGTACGGCGACGCGGCGCAGACCGAGCTCTGCGACAGCTTTTCCGCCCTGCTCGACGCCTTCTATACCCGCCGTGATCAGCAGGAGCAGCAGCGCCGCCGCGGCCATGAGCTGCAGCGCAGCGTGAAGGGCGCGCGCGACCGCCTGGCTCGCAAGCTCGCGCTGCAGCGGGAGGACTACAAGCGCACGGATTCGCGCGAGGAGGTCCGCCGCCGTGCCGAGCTTGTCACGGCCAATCTCTACCGCATCCGACGCGGAGACCGCAGCCTTGTCTGCGAGGATTATTATGAGCAGGACAGCCCGGAAATCACGATCCCGCTCGATCCGCTGAAAACGCCGCAGCAGAATGCCGCAGCACTTTACAAAGAGTACAATAAGCTCAAGGGGGCGCGGCAGCATCTGTCAGAGCTTATCGCGCAGAATGAACAGCAGCTTGAATATCTCAACAGCGTGCTCGACGAATTGGAGCGCGCCGAGAGCGAGAAGGATCTCTCCGATATCCGGAGGGAGCTGTCTGAGACAGGCTATCTGCGAAAGCAGAAGGGTGCGCGGCCGGAGAAGGGGAGGGCGCAGGCGCCGCACCGATTCCTGACGGACGCGGGGCTTGAGGTGCTGGTCGGACGCAGCAATGTCCAGAATGACGAACTCACGACAAAGCTGGGTAGACGCACAGACTACTGGCTGCACACGCAGAGGGTCCACGGAAGCCATGTGATCCTCCGCTGCGAAGGGCAGGAGCCGGATGAAGTGAGTCTGGAGCAGGCCGCCTCCCTTGCTGCGTATTACTCGCAGGGCCGTGATGCGGGCAAGGTGCCGGTTGATTACACGATGCTTCGCTTTGTACGTAAACCATCCGGTTCGCTTCCCGGAAAAGTGATCTATACGGACTACCATACGATCCTTGCCGAAGCCGATGCGGAGCTGGTCAAACGCCTGAAACGATAAAAGAAAAAAGCCAAAGAGGACCCTTTCATGTCAAAGGATCCTCTTTGGCTTTCCTTGTTGATGATAACTCACTCCGGGAGCTTGCAGACGTCGATCCACTCCAGCGCTTTGGAGTAACGGAAGAGTTCATCCAGATCGAGCTCGATCGCACTGCTGGCACTGCCGACGGCGGGGAACACCGTGGTAAAGCGCTTGAGACTGTCATCGAGATACACGGGGATGCCCTCGTTGCAGCCGAAGGGGCAGACGCCGCCCACAGGATGGCCGACCAGCTCCTGCACCTCGTCGGCGGAAAGCATCTTGGCCTTCATGTGGAATTTGGATTTGAACTTATGGTTGTCGATGCGCGCGTCGCCCGCAGCGAGGATCAGCATGCATCCGTCGGCGGTTTTGAAGGAGAGAGTCTTGGCGATGCGGGCGCCTTCGACGCCAAGGGCCTGCGCGGCGAGTTCGACGGTGGCGGAGGAAACCGTGAATTCCTGCACGCGGTCTTCCATTCCCAATGCGCGGAAATACGCGCGTCCTTTTTCAATAGACATACAGCGATTCTTCTTTCGTTCAGTAATAGGCTTATCAGAAAAAGGCCGGGGTTTCAGCCCCGGCCCTGTCTTGCGGGAATCTGTTCAGGAAAAGGTCTCCGGCATATCCACGCCGGCAAGCTTTGCCAGCAGATTGGTGGGGAAGCGGTCATAGCGGTGCAGAAAGCTTCGCACGACGCTGTTGTAGTCCGACATCGTGATGACGTTCTGCGCCTCGGCGATGGAATCGGCGCAGCGCGTGACCTCGGCGCTGTCCTGTTCGCTGAGCGGCGAATTCGCAAGCTGACCCATCAGGGAGGTCAGCGCGGAACAGAGCTTGTTGTACGATACATAGACGTACGAGGCCCCGAGCTTGCCGGTGAGGCGGCTCCTGAGCTGCGAATTGGCTTCATCCAGCGCCTTCGTGTCCGCACCGTAGCGGGCGGCGAGCGTTGAGAGGCTCTCCGAATCGGAGAGGATGTTCACGAGCTGCCCGGAGATGGAATCAGGGCTCCCGCTGCGCGTGAGATCGGCATAAAACTGCCCGGTTACTTCACTGCATTTTCTGCCGAACTTCACGTCGGTATTGATGAGCGTCGAAGCGATGACGACGAGAACGGCGAGAAACACGGCAAAGACGCGATTCTTAAATAGCTTCATGGCATGCTCCTTTCATCGAAGGGAGATATCAGCCCTTCATTTCCAGCAGCTTCTGCTTGAGCGCGCCCTCGATCTTTTCCAGTTCGTTCTCAGCCTCGGCCCTGCGGGCACGGCCGTCGTTCTGGATCTTGCTGACCTCTTCCAGCGTGGCGATCAGC
>CAMJQX010000174.1 GCA_946408145.1 uncultured Clostridia bacterium | reverse complement strand
CTGCCATGATCGAAGAGATCAAGGGCCTTTCCGTTCTCGAGCTGGCTGAGCTCGTCCACGCCCTGGAGGACACCTTCGGTGTCTCCGCCGCCGCTGTCGCCGCTGGCCCCGCCGCCGGCGCCGCTGCCGCTCCTGTCGAAGAGAAGACCGAGTTCGACGTCGTCATGACCAGCTTCGGTGCTGAGAAGATCAAGGTCATCAAGGAAGTCCGCGCCATCACCGGTCTGGGCCTGGCCGACGCCAAGGCTCTGGTCGAGGGCGTGCCCGCCAAGATCAAGGAAGCCGTCTCCAAGGAAGATGCCGAGGCCCTCAAGGCCCAGCTCGAAGGCGTCGGCGCCACCGTCGAGCTCAAGTAATTCGAGTTCACACATCAAAAACCGCTCTCCGAATGGAGGGCGGTTTTTTGTGTGTGCAGGCGCAGCCTGACGACAGGCTTCCCCGCGCGCGGGGAAGCCACAGAGGCGATCGACGCCCAGCCCATGGCCGGACCCGCGATTGTCGTCCGTGGCATGGATCCGGCGGGCGCTTCGTGAAGCGCCCCTACGGTGCAGACAGGTGTTCTCCGCGTAGGGAGCGATCTCCTGATCGCTCCGTCGTTTTTTGCGGCGGCGCGTGATCCGCGTAGGGGCCGTTCACGAACCGCCCTTGATCATCGTCCGGGGCGCGGATCCGGCGGGCGCTTCGTGAAGCGCCCTTACGGTGCAGACAGGTGTTTTTTGTCGCTGCAAGGGTTTACTTGACAGGCCTTTCAGATGGATTATAATGAGAGAAAAGATCAAGAAAACGCCCGCGGGAAGGGAGGCCCACCATGCCAACGCGCAAGAGAATCTTCGAGATCATCGAGGTCGCGGACGAGAACGACCGGCTGTCGGCGCTGTACGACAGCTTCATGATCCTCTGCATCATCCTGAGCCTGCTGCCCCTGGTCTTCAAGGAGACCACGCCCTTCCTTTACTGGCTCGACAAGTCCTGCGTGGTGATCTTCATCGCCGACTACTTCCTGCGCTGGGCCACGGCGGACTTCAAATACGGCAGGCGCTCCGTGCTCTCTTTCCTGCGCTACCCCTTCTCCTTCATGGCTATCGTGGACCTGCTGTCGATCCTGCCCTCGCTGACGGTGCTCAACAGCAGCTTCAAGGTCCTGCGCGTGCTGCGCATGCTCCGCGCGCTGCGCGTGTTCCGCGTGCTCAAGGCCCTGCGCTATTCCCGCAGCATCCGCATCATCAACCGCGTGCTGCGCCGCTCGCGGGAGTCCCTGCTCGCGGTGGGCACGATGGCGCTGGGCTACATCCTGATCTCCGCGCTCGTCATCTTCAACGCCGAGCCCGATTCCTTCAACAACTTCTTCGAGGCCGTCTACTGGTCCACCGTGCTGCTGACCACCGTCGGCTTCGGCGACATCACGCCCGTCACCACCATCGGCCGCAGCATCGCGATCGTCTCCTCCCTCTTCGGCATCGCCATCGTGGCCCTGCCCTCCGGCATCATCACCGCCGGCTACATGAAGGAACTGGAGGAGCAGCGCTCCGAGGACGAGCGCGAGCGCCGCGAGAACGCACAGCCCTCACCGCACTATCTCAGCCGCTTCCGCCTGCACCAGATGAAAACGGAGCAGCGGGAGACCGATGCATCCGAAGCATCCAAAGAATAAGGAGGCCGCACCATGGCACGCGACACCGACATCAAGCTGCAGAATCAGGTCATCTACTCCGTCTATCTCCGCGCCCACACCGAGGAGGGGACCTTCCGCGCCCTGATCCCCGATCTCGACCGCATCAAGGCGCTCGGCACAGACATCATCTGGCTCATGCCCATCCACCCCATCGGCGTCAAGGGCAGGAAGGGGAGCCTCGGCTGCCCCTACGCCAACCGCGACTACCGCACGACGAACCCCGCCTACGGCAGCATGGAGGACTTCAAGGCCCTCGCCGACGCGGTGCACAGCCGCGGCATGAAGCTGATGATCGACGTGGTCTACAACCACACCTCGCCCGACTCGGTGCTGCTCGAGCAGCATCCGGATTTCTTCTGGCGCGACAGCGAGGGCAAGGTCGGCAACAAGATCGGCGACTGGGCCGACGTCATCGACCTCGACTACGACAATCCCGGGCTCTGGGACTATCAGCTCGAGAGCCTGCGCATGTGGGCGAAATACGTCGACGGCTTCCGCTGCGACGTGGCCTCCTTCGTCAACATCGAGTTCTGGAAGATGGCCCGCGCGCTGGTCAAACGCGTGCGCCCCGGCTGCATCTGGCTGGCAGAGACCGTGCACCGCGACTTCGGCAGCTACACCCGCCGCATGGGCTTCTACTCCTGCCGCGACACCGAGGCCTTCGACGCCTTCGACATGGAGTACGAGTACGACGTGCGCGAGGCCTTCGACCGCTACATGCGCGGCGAGACGCCGCTGAGCGTCTGGCTGGATCAGCTCAATTTCCAGGAGGCGGTCTATCCCGTCAACTACAACAAGCTGCGCTTCCTCGAAAACCACGACCAGCCGCGCATCGCCTCGCTGGTCGAAGCCGAATCCGACCGGGACAGCTTCACGGCCCTGCTCTTCTTCCTCAAGGGCACGACGATGCTCTACGGCGGGCAGGAGTTCTCCTGCACGCACAGGCCCAGCCTCTTCGAGCGCGAGGTCTTCCCGCGCACGGGGCGGGATATCAGCGCGCAGCTGCGTCACCTGTCCGACATCAAGCACCGCTTCCTCGGCGCGGACGACGATTTCTGGGCAAAGAGCGACGACGAAAACGACATCGCCATTCTCGGCCGCGAAAACGCCGAGAGCCGGAAGCTCGGCATCTTCCCGCTCAAATCGAAGCGCGCCGCGGTGCCCGTCGACGCCCCGGACGGCACCTATGAGAACCTGCTGGACGGCGCTACGGTCACGGTCGAGGACGGGAAGGTCCTCTGCGAGGGCCGGCCCATCATCTTCACCGTGCCCAAGGACCTGGTGAACGCATGAGCCTCCCCTACAAAAACTACATCTTCGATCTCTACGGCACGCTGGCCGATATCCGCACCGACGAGCGCCGCCGCGAGCTCTGGGTAAAGACCGCGCTGTACTGCACGGAAAACGGCGCGCCCTACGAGGCCGCGGAGCTGCGGCGCGAATATCTGCGCCTCTGCCGGGCCGAGCAGGAGCGGCACCGCGACCCGCTCTACGAGATCGAGCTGCGGAAGGTCTTCCGCGCGCTCTATGCGGCAAAGGGCACCGTACCCGACCGGCGGCGCGTGGAGGAGACGGCCGTGTTTTTCCGCCTGCTCTCGCTGAGGAAGCTGACGCTTTATCCCTGGGTGGAGCCGGTGTTTGCCGCGCTGCGGGAGCGCGGCGCGAGGCTCTTTCTGCTCTCGAACGCCCAGGCCTGCTTCACGGTGCCGGAGCTGCGCGCCCTCGGCCTGCACGACGCCTTTGACGGCGTCGTGATCTCCTCCGACGCGCGCGTCAAAAAGCCGAGCCCGCGGATCATGCGGAAGCTGCTCACGCGCTGTGAGCTCGCGGTCGGCGAGAGCCTGATGATCGGCAACGACCAGCGCTCCGACGTGGCCGTGGCCCATGCCGTGGGGATGGACGCGCTGTATCTGCAGACCGGGACCTCCGGCGTGTACGACCCCGCCCTGAGGGCCGAATACGAGCTGCTGGACGGGGATTTCTCCCGCCTGCCCTCCCTGCTTGGGATCCATTGACACAAGGAGTACGCCATGCCGAATCCACACACCCGCAGACGCCGCCGGAGGCCGAAAGCCGTCTGGAAGGTCGTCCTGATCGACATCCTCACCGCCGCGCTGATCCTCGGGATCTACGCGGTGTTCAAGCTTGTGCTCCCCGCCATGCAGAGCAGCGCCGCGGTCTCGGTCCCGGCCCCGACGCCCGCCCCCGTTGAAACCGCGGAGCCCGCGCCCGCCGAAAGCGCGGAGCCCTCGGCCGAGCCC
>CAMJQX010000173.1 GCA_946408145.1 uncultured Clostridia bacterium | reverse complement strand
TGCTACAATATCAATTTGCTACAGAAAGTGCACCGCACAGCGAGAATGAATTGCACGATATGAGGTGTGTTATGGATACTGTTGTTCCCGCCAAAAAGGTCATGCTGTCCGGCATCAAGCCCACCGGGGATCTGACGCTGGGCTCCTATCTCGGCGCCATCAAGAACTGGGCGGAGCGGGCCGAGCAGTTTGACTGCTACTACTTTATGGCCGACCTGCACGCGCTGACCACGCGCAACAACCCCGCCGATCTGCGCCGCCGCACGCTTGAGCAGCTGGCCCAGTATGTGGCCTGCGGCCTGGATCCGAAGAAGAACACGCTCTTTATCCAGTCCCATGTCCCCGCGCATGCGGAGCTCGGCTGGATCCTCAACTGCTACACGATGTTCGGCGAGCTCAGCCGCATGACCCAGTTCAAGGACAAGAGCGCGAAGAACGCCGACAACATCAACGGCGGCCTCTTCACCTATCCCTCCCTCATGGCGGCGGATATCCTGCTCTACCAGCCGGACTTCGTCCCCGTGGGCGACGACCAGAAGCAGCATGTGGAGCTGACGCGCGACGTGGCGCAGCGCTTCAACAATCTCTACGGCGAGACCTTCAGGATCCCCGAGCCCTACATCCCCAAGATCGGCGCGCGCGTCATGGATCTGCTCGATCCGCGCAGCAAGATGTCCAAGTCCGACGAGATCGGCAACGGCCGCGTCTGCCTGATGGACGCGCCGGAGGACATCGCCCGCAAGTTCAAGCGCGCCGTCACCGACTCGGACACCGAGCGCTGCGTGCGCTACGATCCGGAGAACAAGCCGGGCGTGGCCAACCTCATGAGCATCTACGCCGCGGTTACGGGCAGGAGCTTCGAGGAGATCGAGCGCGAGTTTGAGGGCAAGGGCTACGGCGTCTTCAAGCCCGCCGTGGGCGAGGCCGTGATCGAGACCCTGCGCCCCATCCGTGAGGAGGCGCAGAAGATCATGAAGGACAAGTCCTACCTGTCCGATCTCTGCCGCGACGGCGCCGAGCGCGCCTCGCACATCGCGGAAAAGACCCTGCGCAAGGTCTATAAAAAGGTGGGCCTCGTGGCCCGCTGATTCGGGAGATAGATAGAATGTTTCCTAATCTGGCATTCTGGGAGCGGCTGCTGCTGTCGGCCGTCGTTGCCTTCGCCATTTCCTACGTGATGACGCCGCCGGTCAAGCGCTTTGCAGAGGCCGTCGGAGCGATCGACGTCCCGCGGGACGACCGCCGCATGCACTCCAAGCCGATCCCCCGCATGGGCGGGCTCGCGATCTTCCTCGGCTTTGTCCTGTCGCTGCTGCTGTTTGTGGATATGTCCACGCAGGTCATGGGTCTGCTCCTGGGCACGATCGTCATCGCGGTCATGGGCGCGCTGGACGATATCGTCACGCTCAACGCCTGGATCAAGCTGGCCGGGCAGATGCTGGCGGCCGGGATCGCGATCCGCTTCGGCATCGTGGTCGACGCCATCTCCAACTTCACCCCGACCGGCGGCACCACCTTCCTGAATACGACCTGGCTCTCGATCCCGGTGACCATGCTGTGGATCGTGGCCTGCACCAACGCCGTCAACCTGATCGACGGGCTGGACGGCCTCGCGGTGGGCGTGTCCACCATCAGCAGCCTGACCATGCTGGTCGTGTCGCTGTACGTGGCGGACCCCACGGTCTCGCTGATCCTCGCGGCGGTGATCGGCGCCTGCGTGGGCTTCATGCCCTACAACCTCAATCCCGCCAAGATCTTCATGGGCGACGTGGGCAGCCAGATGCTGGGCTTCGTGCTCTCCACGGCCTCCATCATCGGCCTGTTCAAGTTCCACGCGATCATCACCTTCCTGGTCCCGCTGCTCGCGCTGGCGCTCCCGCTGGCGGATACGGTGTTCGCCTTCTTCCGCCGCATCTTCAAGGGGCAGAGCCCCTTCCGGGCGGACAAGGAGCATTTTCACCACCGGCTGATGGCCCTCGGCATGAGCCAGAAGCAGGCGGTCGCTGTGCTCTACGGCATCTCCGCCGTGCTGGGCCTGATCGCCGTGCTGATGACCGGGGAGAGCGTGGCGCTGCGCATCTGCTGCATCATCGCCGCCTTCCTGATCTCCATCTCGGTCTGGCTCCTGGTCCTGCGTACCCTGCCCGACCACGAGAAGGAAGAGAACAAAGCCGATACGGACAAGGCTTCCGCAAACAACAGCGAAGATTGAAACAGGCAGGCTGTGAGACAACACTTCACAGCCTGCCGTCTTACAAAAAAAGCACCGCGCCCATCATGATCAGCAGCTCCCGATCGCCGCTCTCGCGATAGAGCAGGTAGAGGATCAGAAGCAAAAGCAGATCCTCCGTCTCCAGCGGCTCGCGCCCTCCGGGCAGGAATTGCCCCAGCAGCCGCGTCAGGCTCCCCGGCGGGGGAGGCGGCGGAGGCTGCGGCGGCGGGGGAGGAGACGCGGAGACGGGCGGCGGTGCGAAGACGGGCGGCACGGGCCGCTCCTCGACGTGCTCCACGCGTCCGCTGTTGCCGTGATAGCGCTTATACATCGCCCGGCCCGCCTTCGCCCATGGCCAGCTCCGCGAGCTTTGCCATCCGCGCGAGCTTCCGCGCCCGACCGAGCTTTGCCCGCCGCTTTTCCGTGAGCCACGGTTCCATGGCCTCCAGCAGGACCTGGACCTTGTCCCTCCCGCCGCCCATCGCGGACTGCAGCAGAGAGGCTGCGCCGCTCAGATCCGGAGCTTCCGGCGCGTCAGCCGTCTCGTCTCCGCCGCCCATGAGCGATCTGGCGAGACCCGCGATCCGCTCCATCTGCCGGGGGTCGCCCAGGATCGTATTCAGCTGTTCTTCCCAGTCGCCCATGGCCGCCGCCTCACTTCTCCATCAACTGCCGCAGCTGCTGTGCGAGGCGCCGGCCCTCTTCGCTGGAGAGCGCGGTGCCCAGCATCTGTTTGAGCGCCGCCGCGTCGCCCTTCCCGGCGGCCTGCGAGAGCGCCTGCGCGTCGAGCATCCGGCCCAGCCGCACCCCATCGGGGGAGTCCGCCAGCTTTTTCAGCGCCGCGGCCTTGCCCCGGCGCTCCAGCTCTTTTTCGAGCGCTTCCCAATCCTGCATGCTCCGTCCCTCCCTTCGCGTCGCTCCATTCTATGCGCGGCGGCGCACAATGTTGAAACGATCAAGTCAGGAGACCGCATATGAAAGCAGCCGTTTTTTCCGATACCCACGGCAATACCGCCCTGATGGCCGAGGCCGTCCGCCGCACCAGGCCCGACTGCATCATCCACCTCGGCGACATGGAGCGCGACACCGCGGTCCTGCGGCGGGAATTCCCCGAGATCCCGCTGTACCAGGTCTGCGGCAACTGCGACATCGGCGCCTCCTCCCCGCTGAGCGACGTGGTGCAGCTCGGCCCCGTGAAGGCCTTCATCACCCACGGCCACGCCTTCAACGTCCGCTGGGGCGTCGATTCGCTGGTCTACGCCGCGCAGGAGGCCGGCGCGCAGATCGCCATGTACGGCCACACGCACGAGACCGACTGGCGCGAGTGCGGCGGCGTGCAGGTGCTCAACCCCGGCACCGCCGGCAAGGGCCGCCGGCCGACCTGGGCGCAGGTGACGGTCTTCGACAACGGCGGCATCGGCATCGACATCATGGAGCTGTAAAGGAAAAGCACGCGTTTTCCCTTACCGACCGCAAAGAGGTAGAATATGTACAAGCCACTTGCAGACGAGATCCGCCCCGCCTCGCTCGACGAGGTGGTGGGGCAGCGGCACATCCTCGGCCCGAACGGCATGCTGCGCCGCATCGTGGAGAGCGGGCAGATCCCGAACATGATCTTCTACGGCCCCTCCGGCACCGGCAAGACCACGGTGGCCCGCATCATCGCCGAGCGCACCAGGCGCACGCTGCGCAAGCTCAACGCCACCACCGCCGGCATCGCCGACATCAAGCGCATCATCGACGAGCTGGACACGCTGCTCACGCCCGGCGGCG
>CAMJQX010000172.1 GCA_946408145.1 uncultured Clostridia bacterium | reverse complement strand
GCGCGCCTTTGGGAAAAGCCGTCGTAGAGCGCGCGGGCGCGTTCGGTTGACATAATATCATCCAGCTTCTGCTCGAAGAGGTTCCCCAGCGGGATCGCGCCTTCGCGATCCAGGCAGCAGGGCACCACGGTCCCGTCGCAGAGGACGCCGACCTGATCGCGCAGACCGTAGCAGAAGCAGCGCTCCCCCAGCTCCGGCAGGGCGAGGTCCGGCCAGTCGAAGCGATCGCCCGGTTCCAGCCAGACGCGCTCCGCCAGGCGAAAGCCGTTCCGGCTTTTCTCCCAGGGTTCGGGAAAGACGGCCGCCAGCGCGGTGCGGATCTCGGTATTCATGCTCTCCCAGCCGCCGCGGTTCCAAAGGCGGAACTCGCAGAGCTTGCCCGCTTTCGCCGCCGCGGCCGCATAGTCCGTGCAGCCGCGCAGGTAGTCCGCGAGCTCTCCGCCCTCATTGGCCTCGAATGACTGCAGGGAGATATTCACTTTGTGCAGCGCGGGCGAGGCCAGCAGCAGCTCCTGCCGCGCGGGCAGCAGCGTGCCGTTTGTGGTTAACATAACTTTGAACCGCAGCTCGTCCGCGATCGCGAGCAGCTGCGCCAGCTCCGGGTGCAGCAGCGGCTCGCCCATCAGGTGGAAGTACAGGTACTCCGTGTGCCCGCGCAGCTTCCCGGCAAGCAAACGGAATTCCGCCGGCGTCAGAAAGCGCGGCGCGCGCTTCGTACCCGGGCAGAAGGCACAGCGCAGATTGCAGACGTTGGTGATCTCCAGATAGGCCTTGCGCAGCACGGCGTTCCCCCTCCTTTGGCCTTGATCGTACGAAAAAACTCCTGCCCGGTCAGGATCCGAACAGGAGATTCTTCGCTTCGCTCAGAACGACAGCGCGTTCCGGCCGCTCAGAACAGGCCGGGGAAGCCGCCCATGCCGCCCTGCAGCTTGGCCATGGACTCGTTGGTCTTGTCGTCGGCCAGCTTGATGGCGCCGTTGACCGCCGCGAGGATCAGATCCTGCAGCATTTCCACGTCCTCGGGGTCGACGACCTCGGGGTCGATCTCGATGGAATCCAGCTTGCGGGTGCCGACCATCGTGGCCTTGACCGCACCGCCGCCGGAACTGAACTCAAACTTCGTCGACTCCAGCTCCTGCTGCATCTTCATGAAATCCTGCTGCATCTTCTGGGCCTGGCGCATCATGTTCGCCTGATTGCCGCCGCCGGGGAAGCCCCCGCGAAAACCGCCTTTTGCCATAACAGATTCTCCTATCGTATCAATGATTTATTTGAAATGTACTTCCTTGAATCCTCTGAGCTCGTCCAGACTGCGCAGCGGGCGCGCTTCCCCGTTCAGCTCGCCGATCTGCACGCGGATCTCCCGCCCGGTCAGGCGGGACGCCTCCTGCGCAAAGCTCTCGATCACTTCCTGCCGTTTGAAGCGCTCCAGCTTGAAGCCGGGCTGCACGAGCAGCTGCAGCAGATCGCCCGCCGTCCTGGCGCGCACCACGCTCTCATCGTCGAGCGAGAAGCGCAGATCCAGCGGCAGCCGGGGCTTTACCGCCTCACAGAGCTCCTTCCAGTCCAGCTCGGGCGCCTTCTCCCCCGCGCTCGTTCCCACGGAGGGATCCGGCTCCTCGCTGATCGGCGCCGGCATGCGCTCGTCCGGCTCATACTCCCCGGGGTCGGGCAGCTCCTCCTCGATCGGCGCGGGCCGCTCCTCCGCCGGGATGCCCGGAAACTCGTCCTCATAGTCGGGCTGACGCACGGGGATGCCGCGGGCCAGCTCCTCCTCCAGGCGCGAGATGCGCGCCCGCAGGCCGGAGACGCCGTCCCCGCCGGCGTCGGTGCAGAGCGAGACCAGGCATAGCTCCGCCGCAGTTTTGGGGTTGCCGGCGTCGCGCAGACCGGTGACGGCACGCTGCAGCGTGTCCATCGCCGCGATCAGCTCCTCCGCGGTCAGCCGCTGGGAGAAGTAGGCGAGCGTGGCGCGGTCATAGCTGCCGGAGGCCAGCTCCATCGCCGCCTTCGGCGCCACGTGGAGCATCAGCGTGTCGCGCAGCAGGCCGTTGAGCTCGCCGAGCAGGGTCGCGGGATCCTTCCCGTCCATCCACATGCCCGCGAACTCTTTCAGCACCGCCGCGGTGTCGTGCTTGAGGATCAGATCGAGCATCCGCGCGATGCGTCGGTTCCCGGCGAGGCCCATCGTGGCGTAGACCGAATCCACGTCGATCTTCTCGGCCGCCGAACACTGATCCAGCAGGCTCAGCGCGTCGCGCACGCCGCCGTCGGCGAGCCTTGCGATCAGCTCCGCCGCGTCACGGCTCAGGTCAAAGTGCTCGGCCTCGGCGATCTTCTCCAGATACGCCGCGATGCGCGGGGTATCGATCCGGCGGAAGCTGTGCCGCTGGCAGCGGGAGAGGATCGTGGCCGGGACCTTCTGCAGCTCGGTGGTCGCCAGGATAAACATCAGGTGCGCGGGCGGCTCCTCCAGGATCTTGAGCAGGGCGTTGAAGGCGGGGGTGGAGAGCATATGCACCTCGTCGATGATGTACACGCGCTTTCTCACCGCGGAGGGCGAGAACACCGCCTCCTCCCGCAGGGCGCGCACATTGTCCACGCCGTTGTTGGAGGCCGCGTCCAGCTCCACCACGTCCATGATCCTGCCCTCGCTGATGCCGCGGCAGGCGGGGCATTGTCCGCAGGGGTTGCCGTCGACCGGGTGCTCACAGTTGACCGCCCTGGCCAGGATGCGGGCGCAGGTGGTCTTGCCGGTGCCGCGGGTGCCGATGAAGATATAGGCATGGGAGAGGCGGTCGTTTTTGACCTGGTTTTTCAGGGTTTCAGTGATGTGCTCCTGCCCGACGACCTGATCGAAGGTCTGCGGGCGCCATTTGCGATAGAGCGCCTGATACATGATGCCGCCTCCTTTCCCGTTCAAACTGTCTGTTTCGCTTTTTCCCCCGAGGGGATTACAAACCGTTTTTGCCGCAGCTTTGCCGCGGCAAAAACACCCTGAGGCGAGCCGCGCGAGCCCTCGCTTCGACCAAACGAGCCGTCTCACGCAAGGCGAGTGCGATAAAAGCGAGAATCTCGATTGTGAAACGAAGTTTCGCAATCGAAAAGATGGCCCTTGACAAGACTGCACACCCGGCTCCGAATGCTGCGCTATGCCCGTTACGCCGGCAGCCGGCTCGGACCCGGCGACCTCGCGGCACAAGCCGAACACCGCTTAATGCTGCTCGGTTCCCCGCCTGACATGGTTCACGGGTCGACCTTGCGCGAGACCGGATCTTCAACGCTGCTTACCGGGGTCAGACGACACAGAACATACCCTCGGCCGGGAATTCGTCCCTGCTGTAGCGGATTGCAGGTTACAGGGCACCGCTGGCTCCCCGACTAGTGCAGCCTTGTCAAAAGCCACGCATAGTATATTACTACAGATCAGGGCGAGAATCAAGTTTTTCTTCGGCAGCGGGGCGAATTTTTCTGCAAGTTCTTCTTTACAAATCCAAAATATGTGTTATAATAGCAAAGCTGACGAAAAAATGGGGGCGTAGCTCAGCTGGGAGAGCGTACGGTTCGCATCCGTAAGGTCAAGGGTTCGAATCCCTCCGTCTCCACCAAAAATCCGGTATCCGCTTTTGCGGGTGCCGGATTTTTCATTCGGTCGGAGGGATTCGAATCATGTCCGCACATGCCGGCGGCATGTGCATCGACCGGTGCAGACACCGGTCGATGCCTGCTGTTTTCGCTGCGGCGAATCAAAGGCGAGCGGATCGCTGCCTTTTCACAGGCGGCGGTCCGTTCCCTGTCTTTCCCGATGCCCGGCGTTTTTGCTGTTGATTGTTCCGTCGATCCATTATATAATTGTATCCAAACATGACACCAACAGAAATGCTGCATCTGCCGTTTGAGGCCGCGGACAGGCCCGCGGCTGCCGGGCAGAATAGGAGATGATGGCGTGAGCCTCAAAAATCTGTCGAAAAAGAAGTGGTACACCGGC
>CAMJQX010000171.1 GCA_946408145.1 uncultured Clostridia bacterium | reverse complement strand
CTGATCGTCCAGAACGACACCGGCAACCGCCACAGCCCCACCGTGATCGCGGCGGCCATCACCAGCCAGACGGGCAAGGCGAAGCTGCCCACCCACATCCGCCTGTCCAGCCAGACCACGGGTCTGAACCGGGACAGCATCATCCTTCTCGAACAGATCCGCACGCTGGACAAATCCCGGCTGCGCCAGTGCATGGGACGGCTCGACGAGAAGACCATGAGCGCCGTGGACAGCGCGCTCGCGGTCAGCATGGGCCTGCCGACGAACAGCACAACGGAATGAATACGGACACCCTCTGCATACAATGCAGGGGGTGTTTCTGCGCGTTCCTTAGCTGCAGACAAAGACTCGCATGGGGAGAGGACGAGAGGGGATTGGTGATTCCCTCTCGTGTTCAATCATGCAAAAACAAAGACTTTTGTTTTTGCAGGGGGTGTTTTTGCATGGAGTATCCGATCGTGGAAAAGGGAAAGGAGATCGGGCGGCTGCTGGCGCGGCGGGAGGGTCTGTACACGGTCTTCGAGGCGCGGCTGCCGCCGCGGACGGAGCTGACGCGGCTCTATCTCTGCGGAAGAGGGGAGAGCCGCCTGCTCGGCGTGATGGAGCCGCGCCCGGGCGGATGCGTCCTCTGCCGCCGCCTGAGCCGGCGGGAGCTGCCGGATACCGTTGAATACGCCTCGACGGAGGCGGAGGCCGCGCCGCCGGAGGAGAGCGGTTGGACGTCCGGCGCGAACGGGATGCTGTACGACCGTGGAGCGCGGCTGCTGGCGATCCCCGCGGATCTGCGCGATGAGCGCCGAAAGATGCGGACGATGCGCATAAACGGAAAAGAATACATTGTCTTTCGCTGGTAGAAGGGTTATAATATCAACGTTACATCTACAAAAAACGATATGCCCTCAGTCCGGCCTTCGACCGGACAGCTCCCCTTTCAGAGAAGCCGAAAAGGAAAGGTGATTCGAATGCAGATGACCGATTTGCTCGCGAAGAAGAGAGACGGCGGCGCGCTGAGCACCGAGGAGATCGATTTCATGATCCAGGGCTATACCCGCGGCGAGATCCCGGACTATCAGATGTCCGCCATGTGCATGGCGATCCTCCTGCGCGGCATGGACGAGCGGGAGACGCTGGACCTGACCATGTCCATGATGCACTCCGGCGAGACGCTGGATCTGAGCCCGATTCACGGCGTCAAGGCGGACAAGCACTCCACCGGCGGCGTCGGCGACAAGACGAGCCTGATCCTCTGCCCCATGGTGGCGGCGACGGGATTGAAGATCGCGAAGATGTCCGGCCGCGGTCTCGGCCACACCGGCGGCACGATCGACAAGCTCGAGAGCTTCTCCGGCTTCTCCACCGCCATCAGCGAGGAGACCTTCTTCCGGAACGTGAACGATATCGGCATCGCCATCATGGGCCAGACCGCCGACCTCGTCCCGGCCGACAAGAAGATCTACGCTCTGCGCGACGTGACGGGGACCGTCCCCTCGATCCCGCTGATCATCTCGTCCATCATGTCCAAGAAGCTGGCCAGCGGCTCGGACGTGATCGTGCTGGACGTCAAGTGCGGCGACGGCGCCTTTATGAAGACCGAGGAGCAGGCCGCGGAGCTCGCCCGCGGCCTGACGCGCATCGGACGCCTGGCGGGACGGAAATGCGCCGCGGTCATCACCGACATGGACCAGCCGCTCGGCTTCGCCGTGGGCAACGCCGTGGAGGTGAAGGAGGCCATCGCGGTGCTGCGCGGCGAGGAGAAGGGCGATCTGCTGGAGCTCTGCCTGACGCTCGGCGCGTGCATGATGGTGGAGGCAGGGACGGAATGGAGCGTTGAGGAGGCCAAGCTCGCGCTGATGCAGACCATCGAGGACGGCAGCGCGCTGGACAAGCTCGCGCAGCTGGTCACGGCCCAGGGCGGCGACGCGCGGGCGGTCTATGACACGAGCCTGCTGCCGCAGGCGAAGGTGACGCTGGAGGTCCCCTCTGAAAAGGAAGGTTATGTAAACCGGATCCACGCCGAGAAGGTCGGTCTCATCTCCATGCATCTCGGCGGCGGCCGCGCCACCAAGGAGAGTTCCATCGACCTCTCCGTGGGCGTGGTGCTGCACAAGAAGGTGGGCGACGCAGTCGCGCCCGGTGAGAGCCTCGCCACGATCCACGCCGCGAGCGAGGAGAAGGCGAGGGAGGCGGCGCGGATGCTGCTCGGCTGCTACGAATTCTCCGCCGAGCCGGTCACGCGCCCGGCCTTCATCAAGCAGATCATCCGATAAGATGTGCGTATTCTAAAATGCCCGGCGGTCCAACCGCCGGGGCATCTCAAGCTATAGACGAACCTGTGCAAAACAAGTCGGACTTGCATGGGGAGAGCGCGAGAGGGGATTGGTTATTCCCTCTCGCGTTTGATATTCTCAAAAAAGAGAACTTTTTCGAAAGTTCTCTTTTTTGATTTTCAAGGTGTCGACAATTCGTTGACACCTTGAAAATGCCCCGGCGGGAAAACCGCCGGGGCATTCATCATGGAAAGAAATTCAGCTTTCGAGGAACACACGGATCCGCTCTGCCTCGTAGTCAAAGTCGGCCTTGTTGTAGCCCATGCCGCCGGGCAGGATGTGATCCCGATCCGGCACCATCAGCTGATCCGCCGTCTTGCCGGCAAATTTGCCGAGAGACATCATCAATCCGATGATCGTCTCGTTGTCGAGATCGGTGTCGATCATGGACAGGACCGAGTCGGCAAGATCGTTGAGATCTGTCAGACTGAGCGTCTTCGCCTTGGTCAGCACGGCCTGGATCGTCCGGCGCTGGCGGCCGGTACGCTCCCAGTTGCTGTCGATGGAGCGCAGGCGGCAGAAAGCCAAAGCCTGCTTGCCGTTCAGATGGTTCATGCCGCCGTAGGGCAGACCGAGCTTGTCCGCCTCACCGGCGGTCAGCTCCACATCCACGCCGCCGATGGTGTCGATGATCTCGCGGAAGCTGTCGAAGTCCACGTGCGCGTAGGCGTCGAAGTCGATCTGAAAGCATTCGCCCAGGACTTTCGTGGTGGCCGCCGGGCCGTTGAAGCGGTAAAAGCTCGTGAGCATCAGCCACTCATGCCCCTCCCAGGGGACGCCGGTGCCGCGCTCGAAACTGGCGAGCTTCACCGCGCCGGTCTTCTTGTTGAGCGAGCAGAGCATGGTCACGTCGCCGCGGCCGATGTCGTCGGTGTTCGGGATGCGCATGTCTGAGCCGATGAGCAGAATGTTCACGGTGTCCTTGCTGCCGATGCCCAGCGCGCCCTTGAGAACGCCGAAGATGCCCCCGGTGGCGGTCTTGCCCTGCTGGATGCTCACGATGCTGCCGTTTTCGTCGACCACGTCGACGAAGCCGTCGCGGTCGAGCCGCGCGAGCTTGCCGGAGACTGCGCCGGCTGCGCCGAGAACGAGCAGCAGGAGCAGGCAGAGGATGACCAGCAGCGTTCTGCCCGCGTGACTTCTTTTTCTTCTTCTCCGTCTGTGATGCATGGTAACCTCCCTAAATAGCTGCAGGAAAGGCTTGGCCTGTTTATCCTGCCAGTGAGAACAGCTCCGGCTTCAGCTTGAAGCGGACGCCGGAGACCAGGCCCATGGCCGCAAACATCGTCATCATGGACGAGCCGCCGTAGCTGAAGAAGGGCAGCGTGATGCCGATGACCGGCGTGATGCCGATGCACATGCCGATGTTGATGATGGTCTGGAAGGTGACGGCCGAGGCTACGCCGAAGCAGATGAGCATGTCGAAGGTCCGGCTGGAGTGCAGCCCTATGTAGACGCAGCGCAGAATGATGACGATCAGCAGGAGCATCACCACGAGGCAGCCGAGCATGCCGAGCTCCTCGCCGATGGCGGCGAAGATGAAGTCCGTATGCTTGCCGGTGAAGACCGTGGAGCGATGCCCCGGCTCCACGCCGGTGAGACGGCCGGAGGCCAGCGTCAGCTTGCTCTGGGCGGTCTGCCAGTTTTTGCCGTAGCCGTCCGGGTCGATGCTGGGCACATAGGG
>CAMJQX010000170.1 GCA_946408145.1 uncultured Clostridia bacterium | reverse complement strand
CACTAGAACCTGAATCTAGCGAGTCTGCCAATTCCACCACTCGCGCATCTCTGGAACGCTTGATTATAATAGCATCCCGCCCTGCGCTTGTCAAGACTTTTTCCGACGAAGTTGCGGGTTTTTTCTTTACATCCCCGGCCGCGGATGCTATATTGATACTATTCCGTTTTGTCTTTTTCCCCATCGAAAGGAAGGTCTTTCTCCATGGAACTCGACCGCTCTGTCATCAAGGAACGCTCCCGGCAGATCATCCGGGACTCCAACCCCAAGGTGCTGACCGCGAGCCTGATCGTCATCGCCCTGTCCGTCGTCATCAGCATGCTCTCCAGCCGTCTGGTCGGTGTCTCGGTCAACGACCTTCAGCGCTATCTGCAGTACGTGCAGCAGGGCGAGACCGACGCCGCGCTGCGCTATCTGGCCGCGCACTCGCCGAGCGCCGGCGCGCGCCTGGTGGACCTCCTGCTGACCTGTGTCAACGCTATTGTCGGGCTCGGCTTTCTGATCTTCCTGCTCAACACCCTGCGCGCGACCGCGCCGGATCTCGGCAACCTGCTCGACGGCTTCAACTACTGGTGGAAGCTCCTGCTGCTCAACCTCGTCTGCGGCTTCTTTATCGCGCTGTGGTCGCTGCTGTTCGTCGTGCCCGGCATCATCGCTGCCTACCGCTACAGCATGGCAAACTACATCCTGGTGAACCGGCCGGACATCGGGATCATGGAGTGTATCCGCGAATCCAAGCGTATGACGCAGGGCCACAAGGGCGAGCTGTTCATGCTGGATCTGAGCTTTCTCGGCTGGTTCCTGCTCTGCCTCGTCCCCGTGCTCGGCTGGATCCTCCAGGTCTGGGTCTCGCCCTACCGCTCGCTGAGCGTGCTGCAGTACTATGAGCGCTACAGCGGCTACGCCGCCCCGGCGGAGGAGCCCTGGAGCGCCTGGTAAAGCATTCGGAATCAAACAGCTGCGCAGGTGTCCCCTGCGCAGTTTTACGGAAAGAGTTGCACCATGACGAAAAAACGAAACCCCGTCCTGCGCTTTCTCCTGCGGCTGCTGGCGGTGCTGCTCGGCACCGCGCTGCTCCTGGCCGCTTTCCTGTACGGCGTGATGTACCTGCTGTGCAGGGGGCCCTCGCCCACGGCAAAGGAGCTGTTCGTCCTCTCCACCAACGAGACCAGCGCCATCGGCTTTCTGCCGCAGCTGTATCTGAGCGAGGCGGAGATCGACGAGATCCTGAACCGCCGCGCCGGGCAGGAGACGGAGGAAACCGACGTCTCGCTCATCAGCGTGCCCCAGCAGGAGCCGGAGAATAAACTGCTGCCGGACGCCTGGGGCTATGTGGACGAGGACGGCGACGGCCTGATCTACGTCCCCGTGGCGGGGGAGAGCTTCGTCGGCCACATGCTGATCGTGCTCGACCCGCTGCGCGTGATCGTGGGCTGCGTGCCCGAGAGCTTCCAGATCCGCGGCTATACGCTGGAGGAGCTTGTGACGCACTATGACGCGGTCGCCGGCATCAACGGCGGCGACTTTGAGGATCCCAACGGCACCGGCAACGGCAGCACGCCCGAGCACGCCGTGGTTTTCAAGGGGCAGATCTACATGGGCGGCTACGGCACGGGCCACGGCTTCGCCGGCATCGACGGCGGCGGCATCCTGCACGTCGGCTCCTTCAGCTCCGACGAGCTGCGGGAGAAAAACATCCGCCACGGCACCAGCTACGGGCCGGTGCTGGTCGTCAACGGCGAGATGGCCGATCCCGCGTCGCTCCACAGCGGCGTCAACCCCCGCACCGCCATCGGCCAGCGCTCCGACGGCGCGATATTGATGCTCGTCATCGTCGGGCGCCAGCCCAACAGTCTGGGCGCCACCTATCTCGACGAGGCCGAGATCATGCTCAAGTTCGGCGCGGTCAACGCCTGCAACCTCGACGGCGGCAGTTCGAGCCTGATGTGGCTCGACGGGGGCTATGTCAACGCGCCCGCGACCATCGTCGGCATCCGGCGTATCCCCACCAGCTTTCTTGTCCTGAAGGAAGGGGTGAGCCTCGATGACTGAACGGAAAAAACACCGCGGGCTGCGCTTTCTGACGGGCTTTCTGCTCTATCTGCTGATCCTCGCCCTGCTTCTCGGCGCCGTGCTGTACGTCTTCCGGGACTTTCTGGCCGTCTACGAGGCGACGCGCCCCGAGCGCGTGCTGGAGCAGGTACGGAGCGACCTTGCGGAGCACCGCTTCGGCGAGGGCTGCCGGGAGGCGGTTTCGGCGCTGGGTCTCACGCTGCAGAGCGAGGAGGAGGTCCTGCCCTTTGTCTCCGCGCTGCTGGAGAACGCCCGCCTGGTCGAGGACCTCACGCAGAGCGGTGAAGACCGGCGCAGCTTCCGCATCGTCGCCGACGGCATCGAGTGCGGTCGGCTCACACTGCGCCAGCAGGAGCCGCTGGCCTACGGCTTTGCGCCATGGGCGGTCTCGGAGGTGCAATTCGACTTCTCCCCCTGGCTCTACTCCCTCTCCGTCACAGTCCCGGAGGACTACAGCGTGAAGTGCGGAGACACGGCGCTCGACCGGAGCTTCGTCACCGACACCGGCATCCGCTACGCCGCGCTCGGCACGTGCTACGACGATCTGGAGGGCCTTCCGACCATGCTGCGCTATGAGGCCCGGCCGCTGCTGGGCGAAACGAGTCTGCGCGTCTTTGACGCCTCCGGCAGGGAGCTCTCCCCGGAAGAGCAGAACGAGGATTACTACCTCGACACCTGCACCCCGGAGCAGAAGGAGCAGATGCAGGCCTTCGCGGAGCTGTTCGTACGCAGGTATGTGAATTTTACCGCCTACCGGGCGGATTATCATCAGCTCAAGGCCATGCTGGCCCCCGGCTCCGCCGCGGCCAGGAGGCTGGAGCAGGCGGTCGGCGAGCAGTGGTGGTCCGGCTCCAACTCCTGTGAGCTGCTCTCGACCGGGGTCAAGCACTGTGTGGATCTGCGCGACGGGCGTCTGCTGCTGGATCTGAGCTATGACACCGAGACGACGAACATCGGCGATCCCGTCGTCGGCACCTACAGCATGCGCCTGCTGCTCATCGAACAGAACGGCCAGCTGCAGGCCGTCCACATATTCAACTATTGATCGCGCGGGCTTTGCGCGCATCGTACGGAAAGAGAAAGACCATGACAAAGAACAGATCGCCCATACTCCGGTTTTTTCTCCGGCTGCTGGCCGTGCTGCTCGTGACGCTGCTCGTCGCGCTCGGCTTCGTGTACGGCGTGATGGTCCTGCTGTGCAGGGGGCCGTCCCCCACGGCGAAGGAGCTCTTCGTCCTCTCCACGCGGGAGACCAGCGCCATCGGCTTCTTGCCGCGGCTGTGCCTGAGCGCGGAGGAGATCGACGAGATCCTCAGCCGGCAGGAGGCGCAGATCACGGAGAGCACCGACGTCTCGCTGATCACGCTTCCGCAGCAGGCGCCGGAGGACAAGAGCGCAGCCGACGCATGGGGTTACACGGATGAGGACGGAGACGGCCTGATCCTCGTGCCCGTCACCGGGGAGAGCTTCACCGGCCACATGCTGATCGTGCTCGATCCGAGCCGGGTCGTTCTGGGCTGCATCCCCGAGAGCTTTTACCAGAAGGGCTACACCGTGGAGCAGTTCGCGGAGCATTTCGGCGCGGTGGCCGGCATCAACGGCGGCGGCTTTGAGGATCCCGGCGGCATGGGCAACGGCTCCGTCCCCGACACGACCACGATCAGCTACGGCGTCATGTACGCCGGCTATCAGGGGCCGGGCATCGGCTTTGTGGGCCTGGACGACAAAAACATCCTCCACGTCGGTCTCGGCAGCAACGAGGCGATCGTAAAGGCCAACATCCAGCACGGCACGGGCTACGGCCCGGTGCTGGTGGTAAACGGCGAGCCCGTACCGCCAGAGAGCCTGCTGAGCGGCCTCAACCCCCGCACCGCCATCGGCCAGCGCTCCGACGGCGCGATCCTAATGCTGGTCATCAACGGGCGCCAGCCCAACAGTCTCGGCGCCACCTACGCCGACG
>CAMJQX010000169.1 GCA_946408145.1 uncultured Clostridia bacterium | reverse complement strand
GCACCTGGAGGACCTACGACGAGATGGTCGCCGACGGCAAGAAGCTGAAGGTCGAAGGCAACTGGGTCACCACCTACTGCGCCGATCACCCGGTCGATCAGGACACCGCCCAGGGCGAGCCCTTTGCGACCTACATGTACACCATCTTCCTGCCCGAGGTCTGCGTCGACACCCAGACCGGCAAGGTCAAGGTCGTGAAGTTCACCTGCGTGGCCGACGTCGGCACGATCATGAACAAGCTGCTGGTCGACGGCAACTTCTACGGCGGCCTGACCCAGGGCATCGGCCTTGCGCTGAGCGAGGACTTCGACGATCTCCAGAAGGAGACCAGCCTGCTCAAGTGCGGCATCCCGTACCCCAACGACGTTCCCGATGACATCGAGCTGCACTACAACGAGACCTACCGTCCCAACGGCCCCTACGGTGCCGCCGGCTGCGGCGAGGCCCCGCTGGATGCTCCTCACCCCGCCATCCTCAACGCCATCTACAACGCCACCGGCGCCCGCATCACCCGTATCCCGGCCCGCCCGGACAAGGTGCTCGCCGCGCTCAAGGCGCTGGAGAAGTAAGCTTTTCTAAGCGTAAACCCCATGGTATAATAGAGAGGCCCGAAAGGGCCTCTCTATTGCATAAAACGAAGAAAGGAGCCGGAATCATGAGCCAGATCCAGGAGCGCGGCTCCACCCACGTTTATAAAGTCAACAAGATCTCCAAGGAGGAGATGGAGAGCATGGTGGCCCGCTGCGTCTACGAGGACCCCCCGTTCTGCAGCGCGGCCTGTCCGCTGAAGCTCGACGCGCGCGCCTTTCTCGAGGCCGCGGCCGCCGGGAACTTCAAGAAGGCGCTGCAGCTCTATGAAAAGATCGCCCCCTTCCCGCTGATCCTCTCCGCCGGCTGCGAGGCTCCCTGCGAGGGCAAATGCCGCCTCGGCGAGATCGGCGAGGCGCTGGCCGTCCGGGAGGTGGAGCGCGCCGTCGCCCGCTTCGGCGAGCAGAGCAGGCTCGGCGGCATCTTCCGCAGCAAGAAGCGCAGGACCGTCGCCGTCCTCGGCTCCGGCCTCTTCGCGCTGCTGCTGGCCGGAGAGCTGGAGAAGAAGGCCTATCCCGTCACCGTCTTCTGCGAGGAGGCGGACGAAGAGAGCTGGCTGCGCGCCGCCGCGAGCTTTCTGGACGAGGAGGCCTTTGCGCTCGAGTGCAGACGCCTGCGCGGGAAGGATATTCAATTTGCATTCAACTGCCGCCCGGACGCGGCGTTCTATGAGGATAAGAAAGGCAGCTTCGACGTGCTCTGCGCCTCCTGGGAGCTGACGCGGACGCTCTTCCCCGACGCGGTCTGCGTCCCGGAGCTCATGTTCTGCGAGGCGGAGCGGCTCGTCACCGGCCCGACCGCAGGCGTACTGGGCGCGGCCTTCGGCGCGAAAAAGGCGGCGCTGACGGTGGACCGGCTCGCGCAGAATCTCGACCCGCGCAACACCCGCGGGCAGGAGGGAGCGGTGGAGAGCCGGCTATACACCGATCTGAGCGAGGCGAAGGCGCTCCGCCGTGTGCCCATGGGCGAGGACGGCTACACGAAGGAGCAGGCCACGGAGGAGGCGGGCCGCTGCATTGCCTGCCACTGCGAGGAATGCCTGAAGAGCTGCGCCTACCTCAAGCACTACAAAAAGCACCCGGGCCTGCTCGCCCGGGAGATCTACAACAACACGCAGATCATCATGGGCGACCACCAGCTCAACAAGCCCATGAACGCCTGCTCGCTCTGCGGGCAGTGCACGGTGGTCTGCCCCAACGGCTTTGACATGGCCCGTGTCTGCCACCTCGCGCGGCAGAACATGGTTTCCACGGATAAAATGCCTCTCGCGCCGCATGAGTTCGCGCTGCTGGACATGCTCTTTTCCAACGGCGAGGCCTTTCTGGCGCGGCCGCAGCCGGGCTTTGAGAAGTGCAGGTATGTCTTCTTCCCCGGGTGTCAGGCCGCGGCCATCGCGCCGGAGACGGTGAAGGCCGCCTACCTCGACCTCTGTGAGAGGCTCGAGGGCGGCGTGGCGCTGATGCTCGGCTGCTGCGGCGCGATCTGCGACTGGGCCGGGCGCTATGAGATGCTCGGCCAGACGCGGGACTTCATCGACCGGGAGCTGAGCAAGCTGGGCGACCCGGTGGTGATTGCCGGCTGCCCGACCTGCCGGAAAGAGCTCGGCGGCTATGTGTCCGCCCCGGTGGTCGGGATCTGGGACCTGCTGCTGGAGCTCGGCCTGCCCGAGGGGGCAAAGGGGCTCGACCGCCCCGCCGCGCTGCACGACTCCTGCGGCGCCCGCGGGGACGAGGCCACGCAGCGGGCCATTCGTACGCTCGCCGCGCAGCTCGGCTGCGAGCTGGCGGACACGCCGTATTCCGGCGACCGCTCCCCCTGCTGCGGCTACGGCGGTCTCACCGCCTACGCCAACCGCGAGGTGGCGGCCGAGATGACCGACAAGTGCCTGGAGCGCAGCGACGCGCCCTATATCTCCTACTGCATGGCCTGCCGTGATCGTTTTGCCCGGCAGGGGCGGGAGTCCCGGCACATCCTGGAGCTGGTCTACGGCACCGACGCGGGCGCGCCGCCGGACATCAGCGAGAAGCGCCGCAACCGCCTGAGCCTGAAAAACGAGCTGCTGAGGGAAATCTGGCTGGAGGAGCCGAGAGAGATGCATCTGGATTACAAGCTGCAGTACAGCGACGAGGCGCGCGCGATGATGGACGAGCGCATGATCCTCACGGACGACGTGATCGCGGTGCTGGACGCCTTCCGCGAGAGCGGCGAGGCCATCGAGGACGAGGACGGTCTGCTGGTCGCCCGCAGCCGCGTCGGCAACGCCACCTTCTGGGTCAAGTTCAGCCTGACGGACGGCGGCTATCTCGTGCACCGCGCCTGGAGCCACCGCATGAGAGTGGAAAAAAGAGAGGGTTGAGCATGGCCATTGAGAAAAACTACTACACCATAGACCCCGAGGGGAAGCTCAGGTGCTTCAAGTGCGGCGTGCCGCTCATCAAGGGCAAGGCCAAGTTCATGTACCTCGACAACGGCTTTCCCGTGGAGCTGCCGGTCTGTCCGTCCTGCGGCTTCGTCTACGTGCCGGAGGAACTGGCGCTGGGCAAGGTGGCCTCGGTCGAGCGGGCGCTGGAAGACAAATGAGATCCCATCCCGGAGGCGAGGCGCATACCCGCCGACTCATCGAGCTTGCCTCGCTGCCCGCCGGCGCCTCGGTGCTGGACATGGGCGCCGGCGCGGGCGGGAGCCTGCCGCTGCTGCGCGCAATGGGCTGCAGCGCGGCGGGGATCGACCGGGAACCGCGCGGCGAAGGCGTGGTGCGCGGCGACCTGCTGCGTACCGACTATCCCGACGCCAGCTTCGACGCCGTGCTGAGCCAGTGCGCCTTCTTCGTCTCCGGCGATCAGCCGGGCGCGCTGCGCGAGGCGTATCGGATCCTGAAGCCCGGCGGCAAGCTGCTGCTGTCGGACCTGTTTTTCGGAGAGCCTGAGCGGCTTTTGCGCGAGGCGGGCTTTGTCGTCCTCCACGCCGAGGACATGACGGCCGCCTGGCGGGAATACTATCTGGAAGCCCTGTGGCGCGATGACGCGCCCTGCTGTGAGATCCCGAAGGGGAAAAGCGGCTATTGGCTTCTGATCGGAAGAAAGGACTGACGAATATGGATCTGTTTGACCGCGTGATGGAGCTGAGCCGTTACGGCTATTTCTGCAGCCAGATCCTGGCGATCCTGATGCTGGACGCCGTGGGTGAGGAAAACCCCGGCCTCGTCAGGGCCATGGGCGGCCTCAACGGCGGCGTGGGCTTTTCGCAGGGCTGCTGCGGCTGCATGACGGGCGGCGCCTGCCTGATCTCCTATTTCACCGGCAAGGGCGAGGACACCGGCATGGATCACCCGGAGCACAAAAGCGCTCTCGGCGAATTCACCCGCTGGTTCGAGGACGAGATCACCGCCGAGTACGGCGGCATCGACTGCCGCGACATCACGAAGGGCAACCCCGCCAAGCGCGTGGAGTACTGCCCGCAGA
>CAMJQX010000168.1 GCA_946408145.1 uncultured Clostridia bacterium | reverse complement strand
GACATCCTGGCCATGAAGTCCCTGGGCTTCAACACCCTGCGCAAGCACATCAAGATCGAGCCGGAGCAGTTTTACTACGACTGCGACCGCCTCGGCATGATCGTCTTTCAGGACATGGTCAACAACGGCGATTACGCCTATCTCCGCGACACGGCGCTGCCCACGCTCCATTTCCAGAAGCGCCGGGACACGAACATGCACCGGGATCCGGTAAGCCGCCGGGTTTTTTTGCGGAGCATGGAGGATACGGTGCGCCTGCTGCGCAATCACCCCTGTATCTGCCTGTGGACGATCTTCAACGAGGGCTGGGGCCAGTTCCGGGCCGACGAGGCATTTGACAGGCTCAAGGCGCTGGACCCGGAACGCTTCGTCGACGCGACCTCGGGCTGGTTCCGCCAGAAGAAGAGCGACGTGGAAAGCCTGCATATCTATTTTGAAAGGCTGCACCTCGGAAAAGAGCCTCTGCCCCAGCTGCTCAGCGAATTCGGCGGCTATGTGTGGAAGGCGCCGGAGCACAGCTTCAACGAGGAGAAGACCTACGGCTACCGCAAGTACGCCGACCGCGAAAGCTTTGTCGCCGCGCTGCGCGCGTGCTACGGCGAAGAGCTCCCGCCGCTGGTGCGGCAGGGCCTGTGCGGGGCCGTGTATACCCAGGTGTCGGACGTCGAAGACGAGACCAACGGCTTTTTCACCTTTGACCGCGCGCTGCTGAAGCTGCGGCCCGAGGAACTGCGCGATGTGTGCGCCGCCCTGCAGACGGCGCTGGAGGAGGGATGCCGATGAAAAAAGAGAACGGTGTGTTCCTGGCGCTGCTGCTTGTGCTGCTGCTGTGCCTGGGCGTCGCGATCGGGATCCTGGCCGCGCGGCTGCACGAGAGCCTGCCGGTCGAGACCCCGACGCCCGAGCCGACGCTGACGCCGGAGCCGACGCCCGAACCCATCCCGTCCCTCACGCCGGAGGAATGCGGCCATCCCGCCTATGAAAACGGCGTCTGCGTCCTCTGCGGCCATGCCTGCGAGCACCCCTTCCACAGCACGGAGGGCGAGTGCCTGATCTGCGGCTCAAAGGTGGTGCACCACTATGTCAACGCCCTGTGCAGCTGCGGGCGCAGCCCCGATTTCCGCGTGGATCTGCTGCCGGAGCGCTTCTACGAGCCCTGCGAGCAGGAGGGCACGACCCTGAGCTGGAGCTTCGAGACCGTGGACTGGTCGCGGCAGATGCCCGTGACCATGGAAGTGAGCTTCTATCTGCCCTACGATTACGACCCCGCTCAGCGCTACAACGTGCTTGTGCTGCTGCACGGCCTGCGCGCCACGCAGGAATCCTGGCTCAACACGCCCTGGGAGCTGGAGGACGGGCGGGAGATCCAGATGCGCTGGATCTACGACCGGATGATCGCCGAGAAGATCATCGACCCGCTGATCATCGTCTCCGCCTCGCAGTACCTGTACCGCGGGGAGGACTTTTACAAGTCCAAGTACGAGCAGATGGCCTATGAGCTGCAGAACGTGATCCTGCCCTACACGGTGGAGAATTTCAGCACCTATGCCGAAGACGGGAGTCCGGAGGCGCTGATCGCCGCGCGGGAGCACTTCGCCCTCGGCGGCAACTCCTGGGGCTCCTACTACACCTACGACACCGGCATGTGCCAGAGCCTGGCCTTCTTCTCCCGCTTCCTCTGCTTCTCGGGGGACGCCAACAGCGGCTGGATCGTGGAGTCGCTCGGCTCCGCCGCGCAGCGGGACTACCCGATCGCGCTGTACTACGCCGCGGCGGGCGATTACGACGTCGCACTCAAGGGCGAGCAGGGCGTGTTCTACTCCGTGGTGCCGCTGGTCGAACGCCTGCGCGACGGGGAGAACGCCTTCTTCCACATCTGTCACGGCGGGCACGACTGGGGCACCTGGTCGATCGAGATCTACAACGCCCTGCAGCTTCTGTATTGATCTTTTTCCGAAATTTGCAAAAAAACGGGTGAAAACCGCGAATCAACGTAGTATACTGAGATCAGCGAAATACCGCGAAATCGAAACAGGAGGTACAAAATGAATCTGCTAAGTGTTCTGCTCAAGACCCTGATGGCGGACGGCGCGATCTCCGCGCTGGCCAAAAAGACCGGCATCGGCAGCGCCGCGCTGAAAAAGCTGCTGCCCCTGGCCATTCCTCTGCTGCTCAAAGCTATGACCAACAACGTCTCGTCCCAGAGCGGCGTACAGTCCCTGCTCGGCGCGCTGACCCAGCACACCAGCACCAAGTCCATGCCCGAACAGATCGCCGAGGCCGATCAGGAAGACGGCAGCAAGATCCTGGGCCATATCCTGGGCGGCAATGCCGCCTCCGAGCTCAACGGGCTGGCCGCGCAGACCGGCCTGAGCGCCAATGAGGTCGGCAGCGCCCTTTCCGGCATTGCCCCGGCCCTGCTCAGCGGCCTCTCCGCCGCCACGAGCTCCTCCGGCGCCGCCGGCAAGGTCGATCTGAGCGACGGCCTTGATCTGGGCGACGTGATGGCCATGCTCGGCGGCGGCCAGAGCGCTGCGCCCGCCGGCGGCCTGCTGGGCTCCCTGCTCGGCGGCGGTCAGAGCAATGCGTCCTCCGGCGGCCTGCTGAGCTCCCTGCTCGGCGGCGGCCAGAGCAATGCGTCCTCCGGCGGCCTGCTCGGCTCCCTCTTCGGCGGCAGCCAGAACAGCGCGCCCGCCGCGGGCGGCCTGCTCGGCTCCCTGCTGAGCGGCGGCATCCAGGAGAATGACAACAGCCTCAACGGCAACGCGCTGATGAGCGCGCTGCTGTCCGCGATGAAGTAAGGAGGATCCCCATGGCAGTCAAAAAAGTCGGCGAACTCATCAAGGAAGCCCGCACCAAGGCGGGTTTGAGCCAGACCGCGCTGGCCGAACAGGTCGGCGGGCTCAGCGGCTCCGACATCGGCAAGGCCGAGCGCGGCGAGAAGGAGCTGAGCCAGACCCAGCTCAAGGCCATCGCCAAGGCGACCGGCGTCACGCAGAAGTCCCTGCTCGAGGCCCCGAAGGGCGGCGCCGCGGCGACAGCGGCCAAGAAGACCACGGCGGCCAAGACGAGCACCGCGGCGGCGAAGAAGACCACGGCGGCCAAGACGAGCACCGCGACGGCGAAGAAAACCACCGCGGCCAAAAAGACCACCACGGCAAAGAAGACCGAGAGCAGCGCCGCCAAGACTGCCGCGACCACGGCGGTGGAGCTGACAAGCGCGGAGAAGACCATGCTCAACGCCTACCGCAAGGCCGACGCGGATGCTCGCAAGGCGGCGCTGAAGATCCTCAAGGGCGAGCAGGACGCGGACATCCTCTCGACCCTGCTGCAGAGCCTCGGCGGCGGAAACGGCGGCGGCCTGCTGGATCTGCTCGGCAGCCTCGGCAAGAAGTAAGCGGTGGCACAGCGCACGATCCACTATGTCCTCGGCGAGCTGCTGCTGGGCGAGTGCCCGGAGCGCGACCGGAAGCGCTTCCTGCTCGGGAGCATCCTGCCCGACGCCTACAGCGCCCGTGAGGAGCGAAAGCTCGCGCACTTCACCGACCGCTCGACGCCCGGCCTGATGTTCTTCGACTTCGATGCCTTCCGCCTGCGCTTCGGCGGGCTGATGGCGGCGGACGACCTCTATCTCGGCTACTACATGCATCTGGTGGAGGACAATTACTACCGGCTCTTCTTCCGGGAGCGCGTCGGCGTCGGCATCGACGGGATGGCGCCGGAGACGGTGGAGCGGCTGCACCGGGACTACACGCTGCTCAACGCCTATATCGTGGAGAACTATGGCATCCGAAACGAAATCGAGCGGCCGCCGGATTTCGAAAGCGAGCCGATCAACGCGATCGCGCGCTTCGAGCTGGACCGCTTCCTGACGGACTTCGCCGAAGACTTCACCCGGCAGGCGGAAGGGAAGACCCGCTATCTGACCGAGCCGATGCTGGACGAGTTCCTGGAGCGCCATCTGCCTCTCCTGCTGCGGGAGCTGCAGACGGTGCGGGCGGGCGGCCGCGGCCTGATCGCGCGGGATATGGCCTGGACGGTGCCCTGACAAAAAACGACACAGGAGTCTGTGACTCCTGTGCCGTTTTTTATGCGCTTTCTCTT
>CAMJQX010000167.1 GCA_946408145.1 uncultured Clostridia bacterium | reverse complement strand
GTGCGCGGCGTGTCCTGGACGGCGGCTCTGCTGTCCGACGGGCAGGCAGGCGTCGCCATGCGCACGGCGGGCGAGAGCGTGCCGCGCCGCTTTGAGACGCTGGTCGGTCTGCCCGCGAAGGAGGCCGCCCGCGCCGTCCTCTCCTGGAATCTGGAGGAGGCGAGCGAGGGTATGGCCGTCGTCAACGCCTGCTATAACCGCCCCGAGCGCATGGAGCGCTTCGGCTGCTTCTACACCGACAGCGCCCTGGAGGGCGTGGAGCTTTCGGGGAAAACGCTGGCCCTCGTGGGCCATCTGCTGCGGCACGGCGGCGCCACCGAGCGCCTGGCCGCGGCAGCAAAGGAGTGCTTCATCCTCGAGCGCGAGCCCAAGCCGGGCGACTACCCCGACAGCGCCTGCGAATATCTGCTCCCGCTCTGCGACGCGGCGCTCATCACCGGCTCGGCCTGGGTCAACAAGACCATGCCCCGCCTGCTGGAGCTGACGAAGAACGCTGTGACGATCCTGACGGGGCCGACCGTGCCCCTCTGTCCCGCGCTGTTTTCGCTCGGCATCGCCCGGCTCAACGGACAGGTCATCACGGAGCCGGAGGCCATGCTGCAAAAGATCGCGGAGGAGCGCTGCTCGGTCAACGCTTTTTCCCTCCACTGGACCCTCGACGCCAGATGAGCAGGGAGACGAAACGCCGCCTCTGCTTCTGGGCGATCCTCGCCCTCGGGCTGGGGATCCGCCTGTGGCAGTTCGGCCGTGTGCCGGAGGGCATCAACCAGGACGAGGCCTTCGCGGGCTACGAGGCCTTCTGCCTGCTGCACGGCGGGCTGGACACGGCGGGATACCGCTTCCCGGCCTATCTGACGGCATGGGGCAGCGGCATGAACGCGCTGGAGAGCTACCTGATGCTTCCTTTCGTGGCGATGTTCGGGCTGAAGACCTGGGTCGTCCGTCTGCCGCAGCTGCTGACGGGGCTCCTGAGCCTGCCCGCGGCCTACGGCGCCGCGCGCCGGGCGCGGGGCGAGCGGCAGGCGCTCGTCACGATGCTGCTGCTCGCGATCTGCCCCTGGCACGTGCTGCTCTGCCGCTGGGGGCTGGAATCCAACCTCGCCCCGGGCTTTCTGCTCTTCGGGCTGTATTTCTTCATCCTCGCGCTCGAGGACAGCCGCTTCTTCCTGCTCTGCGGCCTGTTCACCGGGCTCTCGCTCTATGCCTATGCCACGATCTGGCCCTTCGTGCCGCTGCTGCTGGGGCTGTCGCTTTTGTACTGCGGCGTGCGCGGCAGGCTCCGCTTTGACCGGCACCTGCTCGGCGGCGGGCTGATCCTCGCGCTGCTGGCGCTGCCGCTGCTGCTGTTTTTAGCGGTGAACTTCGGCCTCATCGCCGAGATCCGCACGCCCTTTTTCTCGGTACCGAAGCTCCTGTATATGCGCTCCGGCGAGCTCTCCTTCCGCCATATCCCGGAAAACCTGAAGAACCTGTTCACGATCCTCTGGAGACAATCGGACGGGCTGCCCTGGAACGCCGCCGGACCCTTCGGCCTGCTCTATCCGCTCTCCGTCCCCTTCGCGCTGCTGGGCCTGCTGTCCCTGCTCGCACGGCGCGTGCGCGGCCGGGACTTCGACCTCATGGCGCTCGTGTTTTTCCAGCTGCTCGCGGCGCTGCTGCTCGGCGCGCTGGTGAGCGTCAACGTCAACCGCGTCAACATCCTCTTCCCGCCGCTGGTCTTTCTTACGGCGGAGGGGATCTGCTGGTTCTGCGATCGCTTCCGCGTGCGGCTGCTGCCGCTGCTGCTGGCGGCCTACCTGCTCTGCTTCGGTCTCTTTGCGCGGTATTACTTTACCGACTACAAGGTCTCGCTGCGCTCAAGCTTCGCCTGGGGGCTGGAGGACGCGCTGGCCGCGGCGGAGCGCTTCGACGGGCCCGTCGTCCTCTCCGGGGACGTCTACTACCCCGATGTGCTGTTCTATACGCAGACCGATCCCGCAGTCTTCCGCGAGAGCGTGCGCTATCAGAACTATCCCGCGGCCTTTCTGCGCGCCGCCTCCTTCGACCGCTTCCGCTTCGGCCTGGACGGCGCGCCGGAGGACGGCTGCGTCTATCTGCTCTCGCCCTGGTCGGACGCCTCGGTCTTCACGGAGGCGGGCTATGTGACGGAGCGTTACGGATACTATACCCTTGCCTACAGGGAGTGAATCCATGGAGATCTATGAAAAACAAGTGATCGCCCCTGCCGGGGGCCTGAGCACCCGCGAGCTCTTCGTCTGGCTGCAGGACGCCGCCGGCGAGCAGTGCGTCCCCTATCATCTGGCCGGGGACGACCTCAAAAAGCGCGGGCTGATGTGGGTCGTCGTGCGCTATCTGATCCGCGTGCCGCGCTGGCCGGAACCGGGCGAAGCGCTGCGCCTGCTGACCTGGCCGGGCGCGACGCGGCACAGCATGATGCCGCGCTTTTACCGCCTGCTCGACGCCGCGGGAGAATGCATCGCCTCCGGCAGCAGCGTGTGGACCGTCGTGGATCGCGAGACGCGCAAGATGGTCAACCCCGAAGAGCACGGCGTCATCCTCGAGGCGCTGGTCACCGGGCTGGAGGAGCGCCGCCCGCCCGCGCCCGCCAGGCTCCCGGCCGAAGACTTCGCGGACTATATCGTGCCGGACGAGGTGCTCGACACGAACGGACACATGAACAACACCCGTTATTACGATCTCGCCGAGCGCTGCATCGGCCGCGAGGGCGGCCATCCCCGCCGCATCGTCACCGAGCACCAGAGCGAGATCCGCGCGGGCCAGAGCATGCGCATCCGCTGGGGACGGGAGGGCGAGCGCTATTTCATCGAGGGCGCAAACGATTATCCCGTGTTCCGCATGGAGCTCGATTACGGCGAATGACGCGCCGACAGGACAGGATGACTGATCTCGAAGAGCGCCTTTGCAGGGAAGCGCAGAAGGAAGACCGGAATTGAAAACAAGCGACCCGAAGGGTCTGGCATTTGTGCTGAGCGGGTGCCGGGCCCTTCGGTTTTCATGTGTATATGATAGAATAAAAGAACAAAACGGCTGTAAAAAACCAAGCCCGATCCGTAGTATAAGGGTGAACACGGAAAGAGGTGACTGCCATGACAGACGAGGAGATCATAGCCCTGTTCTTTGAACGTTCGGAACGGGCGATCTCGGAGCTTGCCGAAAAGCACGGCGCCGCGGTCCGCCGGGTCGCACGCAACATCCTCGGCGACGAGCGGGACGCGGAGGAGTGCGTCAACGACACCTGGCTCGGCGCCTGGAACAGCATCCCGCCCGCGCGGCCTTCGCCGCTGAGGACCTATGTCTGCAGGATCGCGCGCAATCTTGCGGTCAAACGGTACCACAGCGAGTCGGCGCAGAAGCGCGACAGCCACTACGACCTTGCGCTCGAGGAGCTGGCCGAATGCGTGCCGGACCGCGGCGGCGTGGAGGACAGCCTCGCGGCCAGGGAGCTTGCCGGGGCGATCAACGCCTTCCTCGATACGCTCCCCTATGAGGACAAGTTCCTCTTCATGCGGCGCTACTGGTACGCCGACCCGCTGCCGGAGATCGCCGAAATGGCCGGGATGCGCTATCAGGCCGCCGCCGTCCGCCTCCACCGTGTGCGGGAAAAACTCAGAAAATATCTCAAGAAGGAGGGAGTGCCTGTATGAAGCGGGAAAGCATTTCTCTTGCACTCAATGAGCTGGACGAGCGCCATATCAGCGATACGGCGGTCTTTGCTCCCAAAGCCGGGCAGGGCTCTCCGGAAAGGATTGCAAGCATGAACAGAAAACGCATCATCACCTTTGCCCTGGCCGCCGTTCTGATCCTCGCCCTCGGGATCACGGCCTACGCAGGCAGCGGGCGGCTTCGCGCCATCGGCACGCACGCCATGCCGAAGACCGGAGAATACACCGGCCTTTCGGAGCTTCCGAAGATCGAGAAGGACGTCGGTTTTCCGATGACCGTACCCGAGGGCTTCAGCAACGGCTACCGCTTTTCCAAGCTCGAAGTGAAGGGAGAAGCCGTTTACGGCGAGAACAACGAGGTCCTGACCGAGTATTATACCGTGCACGCGCTCTATGCCAGGCCCGGCAGCGCGGAGATCCGCCTTGTTCTCGGCCC
>CAMJQX010000166.1 GCA_946408145.1 uncultured Clostridia bacterium | reverse complement strand
TCGCGGGTGCCCTTGGACATCTGCTTGATGCGCATCGACTCGTCGATGCCGAGGCGTGTGAGCATCTCCTTGGCGCGCTCGCGGTCGAAGTCCGCGTAGAAGTCGGCGAAGAAGTCCATGAGCTGCTTCGCGCTCATCCAGTCGGGCAGGTACTCCTTGTCCGACAGGTAGGAGACAAGAGCCTTGCTCTCCTTGCCGGGGGCCTTGCCGTCGATCAGGATCTCGCCGGAAGTGGGGGTCAGCAGGCCGTTGGCCAGCTTGATGAGTGTGGTTTTGCCGCTGCCGTTGGGGCCCAGAAGCCCGACTACCCGGCCCGCCTCGATGCTGAGGCTGATGTCCTCGAGCGCCTGGATCCTGCCGAAGCGCTTGGACAGTTCCTTACATTCCAGAATCGCCATTTATTCATCCTCCTTGAGCAGGTCTATGATACCCTGACGGTCATAGCCCAGTTCCTGCATTGCTTTGAGAAAGCTCTCGATCTGGCCTTTCGCCAGCGTCTTTTTGATTTCGTCGATCACCGTGATGTCCTCCGTCACAAATCTCCCCGCGGTGCGCTGGGAAAAAACCAGCCCTTCCCGCTCCAGCTCCTGCAGCGCCCGCTGCATCGTGTTGGGGTTGACCCCCGCCTCCGTCGCCAGGTCCCGGACGGAGGCCAGCCTCTCGCCGGGAGGGAGCGCGCCGGAGACGATCGCGAGCTTGATCTTGTCTACCAGCTGCGAGTAGATGGGCAGATCGTTGCGAAACGTCCAATCCAATGTTCAGCACCTCCGTGTGTTATTGTATTAAGCAATTAGTACAATAACACATTTTCCGAAAATGTCAATAGCTTTTTTGAAAAAAGTTGAAAAAACTTTTTCGGGGGGCATGACGGCGCAAAAAACGCCGCCCGGATCGGGCGGCGCTGGCATGTGTCGACAAAGCTTGTTGCCTCCCCGTGCAAGGGGAAGTGGGCGAGCGATGCGAGGTCGGAGGGGTTGTGAAAGAGCAAAACGGCTTGATCGGCCAAATATACGAATGACAGGCTTTTGACTTCGTCTGCAGTATGAAGCGCGCCCGCCGGGAGTTCCGGCGGGCGCTTCGGATTCAGCAGCCGAGCGGCGTTTCCTGCGCCTTCTTCTCGGTCACGGTGATCTGGAAGCGGTTGCGCGTGGCGACGGCGTGCTCCATGTCCACCACGTAGTCGATCTCCACCTTGCCGCCGGTCTCGTCCATGTGGTGGCGGATGCGGCGGGTGTCGATGCCCATGGTGGCCGCGCCGAAGGGCGTGGAGAACTGGAAGGCGTCGCGCAGGCCCTCGCGGAAGATCATGCGGCTGGTGATCATGCCGTCCCGGTCGACGACGACCTGATCGGGCATGACGAGCACGCTCGTGCGCGTACCCTCCAGCCCGGTCACCTCGGACTCCATATAGGTGAAGCAGCCGTTCTCCCCGTCGAAGTAGTAGTGCCCGTCGGTGGAGAACTCGAGGCTGTCCGTCTCCTCCTGGTCATAGCCGTGTATGCTGTTGATCGAGATCCAAACGTCTTTTAACATGCTAAAACTCCATGAGCGGCGCCTGCTCCGCGCCGCGGGCCATTGGCCGCCCCAGAAAGGTGGAGGCAGCCCGGGTGAAATCGGCCGGGTCGCCGCTGGCGAAGAAGCGCTCCTCTCCGCAGCCGCCCGTGAGGCCGTTTACGATCAGATACTGTGCGACCTGCGCCGCGCCGCAGACCGATGCGCTGACCAGCGCCGTCTCCGGCCCGAGAAACTCCGCGATCGCGCGGCCGATGATGCCGTAGTGCGTGCAGCCGAGCAGCACCGCGTCCGCGCCGCGAAGTTTCTCGCAGTAGCGCGCGACCGCCTCGCGCACGGCCGGGTGATCCGAATCATGCCCGCTCTCGATGAGCGGCACGAAGTCAGGGCAGGGGACCGCGAGGATCTCCCGCTCCGGGCAGGCCTCGCGCAGGGCGCGCTCAAAGGAGCCGCTGCGGACGCTTGCCTCGGTCGCGATGACGCCGAGCAGCCCCGTGCCGGGGACCTTGCTCATGCCGGACACGCCCGCCTTCAGCACGCCGAAGGTGGGGATCGGGTAGCCGTCGAGGATGTCCGCCGCGTTGGAGGACAGGGTCCCGCAGGCCACGAGGATGGCCTTGACGCCGCCCGCGGCGATCAGGTCCAGATCCTGCACCGCCATGCGCCGCAGCTGCGCGCGGGTCTTGGCCCCGTAGGGCAGGCGCCCGGTGTCCCCGAAATATATGATGTTTTCCTCCGGCAGCAGCTCCTGCAGCGCCTTCATCGCCGTCAGGCCGCCAAGACCGGAGTCGAAAATGCCGATCGCTCTGTTGTCCATGTTTTCTCCTTCTCCAACGAGACACTTTACTATACAACATTCATCCTGGCAATACAAGCAAAAATTACTCTTGTTTTCCCGCGAAATAGGTATATAATATCTTCTACATCTTCCATGGGGGTGAGCACATGAACATCGAACTGAGCGATAAAGAGTTCCGGCGGCTGCTGGACATGGTCTATATCGGCAACTGGATCCTCAACTCCGCCCGCGGGGAGGACCGCTTCGAGGACTATGACAAGCTGCAGGAAAAGCTCTTCGCCCTCTGCTCGAAAAACGGCATGCCCACGCTGGCCACGCACTGGATGGGGCATGTGTTCCCCTCGCAGGCCTATGAGGACGGCGGCATCCACGAGGCGATCGCCGACTATGAGGACGCGGTCTTCTACGACATTCTGGCCGAGGAGCTGGCCCGGCGCGATCTGGGCCTGGCGGACAGCGACCCGGAGGACTACGGGGAGCTCACGGCCCGGATGGAGGAGTATCTGAGCGAGTTTGACAAAAACGGCCTGGATACCATCAGCATCGAGAATATGTAAGGTGAGCACTTGCGAAACGCGTTTCGCAAGTGAGAACTCGCGCTCATCGCGCTCGGCTTACGGGGGATAAGCCTCGCTTGGTCGGCGCGAGGGCTCGCATCGCTCGCCTCAGGGTGTTTTGGAGGCGGCAAAGCTGCCTCCAAAACCATAGAAAACCCTCCGGGGCGATCAACACGCCTGCTTGCGGCAGGCGCAATCCGATAATCACCATCATAATTGTATATGTGAGGACTTGAAAAAAGATGCATGACGAACTGACGCGCGAGGATATCCGCAAGATGCGGGAGGAGCTGGACTACCGCCGGCTCGAGCTGATGCCCGAGCTGATCGAGGAGGTCAAGCGCACCCGCGCCTTCGGCGATCTGAGCGAGAACTTTGAGTACAAGGCGGCCAAGCAGGCGCAGAACAGCAACCGCCGCCGCATCCGCTATCTGGAGGGCATGATCAAGACGGCCCGCGTGATCGAGGACCGCTCCGCGGCCGATCAGGTGGGGCTCTACGACAGGGTGGAGATCTACATGCCCGAGGACGACGAGACCGAGATCATCCAGGTCGTGACCACCGTGCGCTGCGACCCGCGCCGGGGGCTCATAAGCAAGGAGAGCCCCTTCGGCAAAGAGGTGCTCGGCCGGAAGGTCGGGGACCGCTTCACCGTTCAGGTCAGCGAGACCTACAGCTACGAGGCCGAGATCCGCGCCATCACCAAGGGCGAGGACGACGGCTCCGCCCCGCTGCTGGAGTTTTGAGCGGCTGGTGCCCAACTCTTGACGCCTGGGCACTGAATACGAAAAAACGCTTGACATTTGCAAAATTGAAGATATAATAATATGGCCTGTCGGTATGGACAGGCCAAAATCCTTGCTCCCACGGGCGGTGAACCGCTCAATTCCGTGTGGGGGCCAACAGACCAGAAGGAGGTGCAACCATGGCAAAAGCAAGCGAAAAGTACGAAGTGATGTACATCATCAACCCCAACCTCTCCGAGGAGGAGACCGCGGCGGTCGTTGAGAAGTTCAAGGCGCTTGTTGAGGCGAATGGTACCCTGGAAGAGTTGGAGGAGATGGGCAAGCGCAAGCTCGCTTACGAGATCAACTACATTTCCGAGGGCTACTATGTGCTGATGAAGTTCACCAGCGGCCCCGACTTCCCCGCCGAGCTCGACCGTATTCTCGGTATTACCGACGGCATCATGCGTCGCCTGATTACCCTGCGCGCAGAGTAAAGGAGACGGAGAATGCTCAATCACATCGTTATCATGGGTCGTCTGACCCGCGACCCCGAGCTGCGCA
>CAMJQX010000165.1 GCA_946408145.1 uncultured Clostridia bacterium | reverse complement strand
GATTCACGAATCGCCCGCCGGGCCGAAGCCACGCTCCTGTGTTCAACCCGGAACGACAAAAAACGTGCGGCAATTGCCGCACGTTTTTTCATATACTTTGTACGCCCGCGTTCTCAGTCCCAGTACTCGTCCTCACTCGTATCCACGCAGCTGCGCCAGGCGAGGATCGCCGTCGCGGCCATGAGGATCAGGGAGCCGCCCATCCAGGCGTAGCACTTGAGATAGGTGGCGTAGCGCTGGACGTTGTACTCGCCGAGCTTGCCCACGCCGAAGAGGCTGGCGAGGAACGCGATCCACAGCAGCGGATGGTACCACTTGAAGCCGTTGGCCCGGATGGACATGCGGCTGTAATAGATCAGCACGCAGAGGATGGCGACCGCCGCGAAGATCTGCGCGAGGCTGATGAAGGCGGAGAACTTGTTGAGCTGGGAGATGAAGCGAAAATGCATCAGCGGAGAGTCGTTTCGCGTGGAGTCCATGATGATCTCCACGACGCCGTAGAGCACCAGCGCGATGCGCATGGTGTTTCCGTCGATGCCGCAGGGCCGCTTCATCCAGCGCTCGTCCTCGCGCAGATAGAAGCGCCACACCACGATCGTCACGACCAGCATCAGCAGAAAGGCGATGAAGAAGCTCGCGAAGCGATAGGTCACGTTGCCGGCCGCGTCCGTGCTCGGGACCGAGAAGGGCAGGCGCTGGAAGAGCTTCGTCTTGAAGGTGATGCGGCCGCGGCAGGTGGTGTTGAAGAGGGCGCTGAGGCGGATAAAGGCCACCAGCAGGCACACGCCTGGGGCCGCCGCGTCGAGCAGGGCGGGGATATTGCGCGTCAGCCCCATGCCTCTGACCAGGATGGCCGCGAGCCAGATGCCGAGGAACATCCCCTGCAGGCAGTAGCTGCCGCGGCTGAAGTCCGTAAAGGCGGCGCGGAGGGAGGCGTAGGCCTCGCCGTTGAAGTACCAGTGCAGGAAGCGGCTGAACACCACGCCGAAGACGATGCTCAGCACGGACAGCATCAGCGCCGCGGTGATGCCCTCGCGCCGGCGGGCGTAGAGGGAGGCCGTGATGACGACGCAGAGGAAGATGCCGAGGCTGATGACCACGGAGGTCATCGGGAACACGGCGAAATCAAGATCCAGAACGTAATCCATCAGTTGCCGCCTCCTTCCCGGGTGCTGCCCACGGCAGACGCGAAGTAAATGATGTCGCTGACCAGACGCTCGGAGGCCCAGTCGACGTGGTTATAGGGCACGCCCTGCCAGACGATCTCGCTGGTCTGGCCGCCGTCGAGGCCGTAGGCGGTGATCACGCCCTTGCGGGCGAAGAACTCGGCCATCTTGTTGACCGTGCAGTTGGCGGCGTTGGAGCCGTGGTTGACGGTCATGAAGAGGTAGTGCAGCTTGTCCTTGATCGCGATGCCCGCGCGGGAATAGGCCGTGTCGACCTCGCCCGCGGGATACCAGCTGACGACCTGCGCCTCCCCGTCGCGCACGAGGATGGGCCCGAAGGCCAGGGAGAAGAGCACGTCGTTCTCGGCCATCCACTGGCGGATGGAGTCCTCGGTGTTCTCCTCGAGCAGCTCCTTGTACAAGAAGTCGCCGTCGGCCGTGACAAAGAGCGTGTCAAAGCAGTTGTACTTCTTGTAGTTGCCGGTATAGGTGGAGGTGTTGAAGCGGTAGAGCTCGCGGTTGTAGGCCACGATGCCGAAGTCGCGGAAGGCGTAGTAGTCCGCGTTCATGGCGATCACGCAGTTGGTGGAGGCGGCCAGCTCCGAGGCGTAGTAGTAGTTGTAGGAGCCGAAGCTGTCGTCCGCAAGCTTGCGGCGGAACTGCGAGCCGTCGCGCACCTTGATCTCCGCAAAGCTGCAGCAGCGCCCGTCCATATCCTCCTTCCAGAGGATGACCAGGATGGAGTCGTCAAGATAGTACTTGATCTCCTCGGCGTAGAGGCCGGTGTAGAAGTTGGCGTTCGGGTCGAAGACCACTTCCTCGTCCTCGCGCAGCAGGCCGCTCTCGCGCGCCTGCGCGATCACGTCCAGCACCTTCTCCGCCTGATCGAGAGGGATGGAGCCGAAGGCGCTGGGATCCGGAGCGGGGGCCACCAGCACGTCCTCCGGGATATAGTAGCTGACCGGCTCGGGCGTGGGCTCCGGCGTCGGCTCGGGCGTGATCTCCGGCGCGGCCGCTTCCGGCGTCTCGACAGGCGCAGGCGTCTCGGTCACGACCGGTGCGGCCGTGACGACCGGCGTCGGCGCGGGGCGGTTCGCCGCCATGGCGCTCACAGGGTGGAGGTTGTTGAGCGTCCACCACAGGCACGCGCAGATCAGCGCCATCAGGATCGGGTTGAGCAGCAGCCGGACGCCGAGCGGCAGCTTTCTCGGCGGCTCCTCATAGTCGTCCTCGTCGTAGAAGTCGATCTCGTCCTCGTCCGGGGCCTTGTCTTTTTTCGGCTCGCGCTTTTTGAACAGGCCCCTGCGGCGGGCGGGCTTCTCCTCCTCCGGCTCCTCGTCGGAGCGGAAGGGATCGTCCTCCTCCGGGAGCGGCTCTTCGGCGGGCGGCTCCTCTTCGGCGCCGCTCTGCCAGTCCGGCTCCACATAGGCCTGCTCCTCCGGGGTTTCCTCGGCGGCGGGTTCGCTCGGGCTCTCCGGCTCATCCGCAGGAGGCTGCGCGGCGTCCGCCCCCGCCAGGAAATCCGCGAGGATGGCATCTAAATCAAAGTCTTCGTAGCTCATAGTCGTCCATTCACTTTGCTATGATTTTTCCCGCAAACCGGGAATATGGTATTATAGCACAATCCTGTCGTTTCCTCAATACTTTTGCGCAGAAAAAGCGCCTGTCTTCCGGCAGGCGTTCAAGCTGTCGACAAAGTGTCGACAGCTTGAACGGCAAAAACAGAAACATTCGAAAATGTTCCTGTTTTTGCAGAGATTGAACCGCGAGAGGGGATAACCAATCCCCTCTCGCGCTCTCCCCATGCGCGTCCATCCTGGTCGCGTTGGGTTTGTCTACAGTCTCAGCGCCTGTCTTCCGGCAGGCGCTTAAACCTTATTCTTCCTTTTTCTCTTCCTGCGGAGGCTCGGTCTGCGCTTCCGCCTCCGGAGACGCGGGCTGCTCCGCCGTTTCGGCGGGCGCCGCGCCCTCCTGCGGCTGTTCGCTCGCGCCGAGCTGCGGCGCCGCGGGCTTTTCGTCGCTCATGGAGATCTTGCGGGCCGGGCGCTCGATGGTCTTGTCGCGCCTGGCAAGCTTCGCCTGCTTGACGCTCTCGGGCATGAACTCGCCGTGCTCGAAGTAATATTCGAACTCCTCGCCTTCCATGGTCTCGTGCGCGAGCAGATACTCGGCGATCGCGCGGAGCTGATCGGCGTGCTCGGTGAGGATCTTCTCGCAGTCGGCGGCGGCACGGTCGAAGATGGCCTTGACCTCCTCGTCGATGGCGGCGGCCGTCTCCTCGGAATAGCTCTTGGTCTGGCCGAAGTCGCGGCCGATGAAGATGGAATGGCCGGCGCTGTCGTAGGAGATGGGGCCGAGGCGCTCGCTCATGCCGTAGCGGGTGACCATGTCGCGCGCCATGGAGGTCGCCGACTGGATATCGCCGGAGGCGCCGGTGGAGATATCCTCCAGAAACAGCTTCTCGGCCATGCGGCCGCCGAGCGCGACAACGATGTTCTCGTACATCTCCGCGCGGGAGGTGAAGTTCTCCACGTCCTCCTGCGGGCGGAAGAGGGTGAAGCCGCCGGCGGGGCCGCGGGGGATGATCGTGATATAGTGCACCGGATCCACGTTCTTGCAGAAGCGGGCCGTCACGGCGTGGCCGGACTCGTGATAGGCGGTGAGCCTGCGGGCCTTGTCGCTCATCTTGCGGCTCTTCTTCTCCGGGCCCATCTGCACCTTCAAAATGGCCTCGTCGATATCCTCCTGCGTGATGAAGCGGTGCCTGCGGCGCACGGCCAGCAGGGCGGCCTCGTTCATCAGGTTCTCGAGATCGGCGCCCGCAAAACCCGGGGTGCCCTTGGCGATGCTGTTGAGGTCGACGTCCTCGGCCAGCTGCTTGTCGCGCGCGTGGATCTTCAAAATGGCCTCGCGGCCCTTGATGTCGGGCAGGCCGACATAGACCTGGCGGTCGAAGCGGCCGGGACGGAGCAGGGCGTTGTCCAGGATATCGGCGCGGTTGGTGGCCGCCATGACGATGACGCCCTCGTTGTTGCCGAAGCCGTCCATCT
>CAMJQX010000164.1 GCA_946408145.1 uncultured Clostridia bacterium | reverse complement strand
TCGGGGACGTGTGCGTGCTGAACCTGATGGGCCGCTTCACGCTGGACAACAACACCGACAACCCCTTCGTCATCGCCGACGGCTACATGGCGGAGATCAAGGAAAAGATCGTGCTCGTCGACTTCCACGCCGAGGGCACCAGTGAGAAACGCGCGATGGGCTTCCTGCTCGACGGGAAGGCCAGCGCCGTCTGGGGCACGCACACCCATGTGCAGACCTCGGACGCCTGCGTGCTGCCCAAGGGCACGGGCTACATCACGGATCTGGGCATGACCGGCGCCGTGCAGTCGGTGCTGGGCATCGACCCGGAGCAGAGCATCGGCAAATTCATGGGCGACCCGCCCCGGCGCTATGAGGCCGCCAAGGGAGCGAGCAAGCTGGAGGGCTGCCTGTTCGTGATCGATTCGGAGACCGGACGCTGCCAGAGCGCAGAGAGTGTGAGACTGTTATGAGAAAGCTGAAGATCCTGCATGCGGCCGACCTGCATCTGGACTCGCCCTTTGAGGGCCTGTCTGCGGGCAAGGCCGCGATCCGGCGCAAGGAGCAGCGGGAGCTGCTCGCGCGGCTGGCCGAGCTCGCCGCCTCGGAGCGGGTCGACCTCGTGCTGCTGGCGGGCGACCTGCTCGACAGCGGCAACACCTTCTACGAGACCGGGGAAGAGCTGATCCGCGCGCTGCGCGGCGTCCCCGCGCCGGTGTTCATCGCCCCCGGAAATCACGACTATTACTCCGCCAAGTCCCCCTACGCGCGCCTGCGCCTGCCGGACAACGTGCACGTGTTCACGGAGCCCGCCATCCGCAGCGTGGTGCTGCCGGAGCTGCACGCGCGCGTGTACGGCGCGGCCTTCACCGAGCCGTCGAGCCGCGCGCTGCTCGAGGGCTTCCGCTGCGAGCGGGCCGAGGGTACATACAACATCCTCTGCCTGCACGGAGAGCTCACGGCGAAGGATTCCCGCTATAACCCCATCACCGTGCAGCAGCTGGAAAACAGCAATCTGGACTACGCGGCGCTGGGGCATATCCACAAGGCCAGCGGCCTGCAGCGCGCGGGCTCGACCTGGTACTCCTGGCCCGGCTGCCCGGAGGGGCGCGGCTTTGACGAGACGGGCGAGAAGACCGTCAGCATCGTGACGCTCGACGGCTCGCTGTGCGAGCTGCGCACGGTGTGCATCGCCAAGCGCCGCTATGAGATCGTCAAGCTCGACATGGAGGGCGAGGATCCGCTGCTGGCCATCCCCAGCCGCCTGCCGGACGACACGGTGGGCGATGTGTACCGCATCGTGCTCACCGGCGAGACCGACGCGCCGCCGGATCTGCGGCGGCTGTACGAGAATCTCTCCGATATGTTCTTCGAGCTGCAGCTGCGCGACGAGACCCGCCTGCGCCGCAGCGTCTGGGACAGCGCCGGGGAGGACACGCTGCGCGGGCTGTTCCTCAGCCGCCTGCGTGAGCGCTTCGAGAAAGCGCACAGTGAGGAAGAGCGCATCCGCGTCGAGCAGGCCGCCCGCTGGGGCCTGGCCGCGCTGGACAACGCCGAGGAGGTGGTACAGCATGATGATCCGTAAGCTTACCGCGTCCTTCGGGAAGCTCGAGAACGAGAGCCTGAGCTTTCACGACGGGCTCAACGTGATCTACGCCCCGAACGAGAGCGGCAAGAGCACCTGGTGCGCCTTCATCCAGGCGATGCTCTACGGCGTGGACTCCACGGAGCGCGCCCGCGCGGGCCATCTGCCGGACAAGCTGCGCTACGCGCCCTGGTCGGGCGCTCCGATGGAGGGCAGCATGGAGCTGACCGCCGACCGCTGCGACATCACGATCACCCGCACGACCCACGCCAAGAACGCGCCGATGCGGGAGTTCACCGCCACCTACACCGGCACGAACACCCCCGTGGACGGCATGACCGGCCAGAACGCGGGCGAGCTGCTCACCGGCGTGACGAAGGACGTCTTCCGCCGCACCGCCTTTGTGGGGCAGGGCGCCGTGGCCGTGTCCGGCAGCCCGGATCTCGAAAAGCGCATCAGCGCCATCGTCACCACCGGCGAGGAGCAGAGCTCCTACACCGAGACGAGCGAGCGCCTGCGCGCCTGGCAGCGCAAGCGCCGCTTCAACCGGCGCGGCCTGCTGCCCGAGCTCGAGGGCGAGATGGACGAGCTGCAGAAGCGGCTCGACGACATGGGCAGCTCCGTCGAGGACGTGCAGAAGCTGGAAAAGGAGCTCGAGGCGACCCGGCAGGACTGCGCCCGGCTCGAAGAGGCCGTGACCGAGAGCCGCAAGCGCCAGCGCCGGGAGGCCATCGACCGCCTCAACAGCGGCCGCGGGCGCATGCAGGCGGCCAGCGACGTGCACGACGAAAGCCTGACCCTCCTGTCCGAGCGGCGGGAGGAGCTGCGCAAGAGCGACTTCGGCGAGATGCCTCTGGATGAGCTGCAGACGATGGTGAAGGCCGAGCGCGAGGAGCTGCACGCGCTCGAACAGCGCAAAAAGTCCGGCAGAGCCCTCTGGCCCGCCATCCTGTGCTTCCTGCTGGCCGCGATCGCGGCGGCGGTCTACACCTACAAGCAGCTGATCCCGCTGATGATCGCGGCGGGCGTCCTCTGCGCCGCGGCGATCGTGCTGCTGCTGCGCTATACCAAGGCCAAGCAGGCCGCGGTCACGGCCGCCGAGCGAAAACGCCAGCTGCTCAAAAAATACAAGGCGGCGTCCAGCGGCGATCTGGACAGGGTGCTCGAGCGTCGGCTGGCGCTGGAGGCCGCGGTGCGCGCCGCGGAGGACGCCGAACACGCCAGCCGCGAGGCCTGGGAGAAGACAAAGCAGCAGGTGTCGAAGATGGAGGAGAGCGCCATCACGGAGCTGGACTTCACCGGCGGCGACACCGAGGCCGCCCGCCTGAGCCGGGAGCTGACCGTCGCGCGGAACAAGGCCCAGCACCTCTCCGCCGAGATCGCCAAGCTCAACGGCCGCCTGTCGGCCATGGGCGATCCGCTGGTGCTGGCGAGCTCCCTGAGCTGTCTGCGCGAGGACTACGAGCAGATCCAGAGCGAGTACGACGCCATCACGCTCGCCGATCAGACCCTGCGGGAGGCTGACGCCGAGCTGCAGAGCCGCTTCTCGCCGGAGCTGGGCCGTCTGGCCGCGCAGTACATGTCCGCCGTCACCGGCGGGCGCTACGAGGACGTGCTCATCAACCGGGATTTCAGCGCCCGCGCCAGGACGAAGGACGACGCGGTCGCCCGTGAGAGCGAGTATCTGAGCGCCGGGACGCTGGACCTGATGTATCTGGCCGTGCGCCTGGCCGCCTGCGAGCTGGCCCTGCCGGACGGCGAGCCCTGCCCGCTGATCATCGACGACGCGCTGGTGAATCTCGACGAGACGCGCTTCGCACAGGCGATGGAGCTGCTCAAGCAGATCGGCCGCGACCGCCAGGTCCTGCTCTTCACCTGCCGGCAGTAAGATTTCAGTTTTCAGTTTTCAGGAGACGGGAGACGCGCCAATACTATGGCCCCCCTTGCCTAAAGGGGGGGTGGCCGAGAGGATCGAGGCCGGGGGGATACCGCCGCCGGGTCTTTGCCAAACTCCCTGCACAGAAAACCGAGTATCCCCCAGTCAGCTTCGCTGACAGCCCCCTTTAGGCAAGGGGGCCTCTCTTCCGGCGGCCAGCGCTGTGGCCAAAAAAGCGAAAAAGGACGGGCGAATACGCACATATTCTGCGTATTCGCCCGTCCTTTATGCTTGATGAAAGCTTGTGCCGTCGGGACGTCGAGGGCGCCGGTCCCTACAGGGGAAACGTGCGCTTCCACCGTAGGGGACGGCCTCTGGACGTCCCGCCGAAAGCCTTCCCCGCGCACGGGGAAGGTGGCCCGACGGGCCGGATGAGGTCCTGTCTGACGCGGGAAGCGTGAAAATACAAGAGACCTCATCAGTCGCTGCGCGACAGCTTCCCCATGCGTGGGGAAGCCCGCAGATCGCTCGCCGGTTTTGCGGAATACCACTCTCCGCCGTAGGGGCGCTTCACGAAGCGCCCGCGAACACGTACGCAGACCAACCAGCGGGTCGTCGAGGACGCCGACCCCTACAGGGGAAACCAGGCTCATCAAGAAACGGCCCCGCGGGTGAATATCCGCGGGGCCGTGAAAACTGAAAACTGAGCGCTACCGCTTCCGGCTGACCGTGTCGGCCAGGGCGAGGATGTCCTCGCGGGTCATGGGCTTCTCCTCT
>CAMJQX010000163.1 GCA_946408145.1 uncultured Clostridia bacterium | reverse complement strand
TCACCGACGACCTGGGCTTCGACACCGACGAGGAGAAGAAGGCCGCCGAGGAGCGCGACATTGAGAACAAAGAGCTGCTGGACTTCGTCAAGGAGTCCGTCGGCGAGAGCGTGGCGAAGGTCCGCCTCAGCCGCAAGCTCACGACCCAGCCCTGCTGCCTGACCACCGAGGGCGGCCTGACGCTGGAAATGGAGCGCTACTTCCGCCACAGCCCCAGCGAGGAAATGCGCAAGCTCCGCGCCACCCGCGTGCTGGAGCTCAACCCGGATCACCGCTGCTTTGCCGTCCTGCAGGACGCCTGGGTCAACGACAAAGACAAGGCCGCAAAGCTCTCGCGCATCCTTGCCGTCCTCGCGGAGATGACCGCGGGCGTCGACGTCGAGGATCCGACGCAGTTCGCCGGAGACGTGGCGGAGCTGTTTTAATTCGCAGCGGTTCCTGGCGGAGCCGCTGCGAGGAAAGCTTGCGCTTATCGCACAAGGCGCACGGGAGATGCGCCTCGTTTGGTCGGCGCAAGGCCTCGCAGCGCTCGGCTCAGGGTGTTTTTGACGAGGCAAAGCCCCGCCAAAAACGAAACAATTAGGCCGCAAAGCGATGCCGCAGAGATCCACTGTTCATCCTGCTGTCCAATAAAAGCAAGACGATTTTTGCCTGCTTTCTATCGGGTATCCGTATCCCTCTTTCAGGAGTTTTTATGAAACCAAGACTCGGAATCTACATCCATATCCCCTTCTGCGCGAGCAAGTGCGGCTACTGCGACTTCTATTCCCTGGCCGGCTGCGACAACATGATGCCGGAGTACCACAAGGCGCTGCTGGCCCATATCGCCGAGTCCGCGTCGGGCATCAAGAACTACGAGGTGGACAGCGTCTACTTCGGCGGCGGCACGCCCAGCTACTACGGAGCCGAGCGCATCGGGGAGATCTTCGACCTCCTCAAACGCAACGGCAATGTGCGCCTCGACGCGGAGGTCACCGTGGAGTGCAATCCCGACAGCATGAACACCGATATGCTCAAGGAGCTGCGCAGGGACGGCGTCAACCGCCTGTCCATCGGCGTGCAGGCGACGAACGACGACCTCCTCAAGCTGATCGGCCGCCGGCACAGCTTCCGCCAGGCTGTCGACGCCTATGCGGAGGCCCGCAGGCTCGGCTTTGACAACATCAGCCTCGATCTGATCTACGGCCTGCCCAGCCAAACCAAGAGCGACTGGGCCGAGACCCTCGCGAAGATCGTGGAGCTGCACCCGGAACACATCAGCTGCTACGGCCTAAAGCTCGAAGAGGGCACGCCGGTGCACAAGGAATACTATGGCTCCCCCATCCTGCCGGACGAGGACGAGCAGGCGGATATGTACTCCTATGCCGCCGAGATGCTGCAGCGCTACGGATACCGGCAGTACGAGATCTCCAATTTCTGCGCGCCGGGCTTTGAGTCCCGGCACAACCTGAAATACTGGAACCTGGACGACTACATGGGCTTCGGCCCCGGCGCGCACTCCTGCGTCGGCAATCTGCGCTACAGCTTCGTCAGGGATCTCAGGAAATACATCTCCCGCGTGACGCACAACGTCAGCATCGTGGACACCTGCGAGGAGGTGAGCCCGCTGGAGAGGGCCGTGGAATACCTCATGCTGGCCATGCGCACCAACCGCGGCATCTCCGAGGAGGACTACCGCGTCCGCTGCCAGTGCAACTGGCAGCCCGTCATCCGCACCCTGCGCGCCTTCGCCGAGAAGGGCTGGGCGGAGGAGACCGACGGCCGCTGGCACTTCACAGTGCCGGGCTTTCTGATCTCCAACACGCTCATCGGCATCCTGCTCGAAGCACAGGCCAACGGTCGGGCCGAGTACACCCCCTGGGTGGATCGGGCCGAGGAAGCGGAGAAAAAGATCACCCTTCCCAAAGGCGAGGACGAGCTCTTCGCCGAGCTGTACGAAAAAGAGACCAGAGCCCGCGAGGCGGAATAAGGAGAGAACGTGGCGAACAGAAACGAGAGAAGCGGCGGCGCCCACGCGGCGGGCGCCCATGAGCGCCGGACGGACGCGAAGCCCGCTGAGGAGAGACGCGGCCGCCGCGAATCGGCAGGCGGCACCGGCGATCCGCAGCGCAGCCGCCCCGCGCCGACGCGGCGCGGCGACGCGCAGCACAGCCATACGGGGCGGGCAGCGGAACAGAGCCTGGAGGAAAGACGCGCCCGCTTAGCGGCTGAGCAGCGCCGGGAGGCGGCCCGCCGCGCCCATGAGCCGGACACGCGGCAGACCCGCCGTCCGCCGAGCGCGCACAGGCCGCGCAGAAGAAGGAAAAAAACAAGCCCGCTGAAGAAGGCGCTCATCATCCTCCTGGTACTGGCGCTGGTCGTGCTGGGCGGGCTCGTATACCTCGCGATCCACGTGAGCGAGAGCCCGACCAACTTCCCGAACGTCTATCTCAACGGCATCGACGTAGGCAGGCTCACGCCGGCACAGACGCTTGAAAAGCTCAACGCCGCCGGCTGGGACACCGACGCGGCCGAGCCCATGACGGTGACGCTGCCGCTGGACGTCCGCTTTGAGCTCGACCGCCGCAGCGCGGGCGTCGCCCTCACGGCGGAGACCGCAGCCGCAGCCGCCTACCGCTACGGCCACTCGGCGGACGCCTATCAGAACCTGCTGCACTTCTTTGAAAGCCTCACCGGCAAGGTCGACGTGGCGCTGGAGTCCCCGGTGCTGGATCAGAACTACGTCCGTGAAGAGACCGAGAAGGCCGCGGCCATGTTTGCCGCGAGGGTCTCGGGCAGCAGCGAGCCGGAAGTGGATCTGGAAAACGCCGTCATCCGCTCCGTCAAGGGCGCGGGCGAGCTGTCGCTGAACACCGACGCCGTCGTGGCCGGCCTGAGCGCCGCCCTGCTGGACGGGCAGCGCAGCTACTCCTATGAGCAGATCGACGGCACGCCCACCATGCCGGACTACGACAGGCTCTTCACCGAGCTCGACGTGGAGCCGCGGGACGCCTATTTTGCGGACGACGGCAGCTTCACGGTCATTGACGACGTGGTCGGCTGCACCTTCGACGCCGCCGCCGCCAAGGAGGCCTGGCAGCGGGCCGGGCTCATGGAGACGGTGGAGATCCCGCTGACCATCACGAAGCCCGCCGTCACCGCCGAGAGCCTGAACGGTCTGCTGTTCCGGGACGTGCTCGGCTATCAGACCACGGTCTTCGCCTCCAGCGGCGAGAACCGCATCAACAACATCAAGCTGGCCGCGTCCAAGCTCGACGGGCTGGTGCTGATGCCGGGGGAGACCTTCTCCTATAACGAGACCATCGGCCAGCGCACCACGGAGGCCGGCTTCCTCGAGGCCGGCGCCTATGCCGACGGCGAGGTGGTGCAGGAGATCGGCGGCGGCATCTGCCAGGTGTCCTCCACGCTCTACTGCGCGACGCTCTTCGCCAATCTGGAGACCGTCTCGCGCACCAATCACTACTTCCGCGTGGACTACCTGCCCATCGGCTATGACGCGACGGTCAGCTGGCCCAAGCCGGACTTCAAGTTCCGCAACAACCGGGAGTTCCCGATCCGCATCATCGCCTACACCACCAACGACACGGATCTGACCATCGAGATCCACGGCACCAACCTGGACGGCAGCTATGTGGAGCTGACCAACGCCACCTACGTCGTCAACGACGACACCTACACCAACGTGCAGATCGGCTGGGGCGGCCAGGTCACCCGCCATGTATACGACGCCAACGGCAACCTGATCAACACCATCAACGAGCCCTACGGCATCTACCACAAGCACGCCGAGGACATCAACTGGCCGGCCGAATACTACGCCGGGCAGACCGTCGGCGGAGACGGCTCGGGCGACGCCGTGGTCATCTTCCCCGGCGGCTGAGGGCAGCCCCGAAACGGCAACCGGAACAAACAAATATGAGATACAGGAGAGAAGAGAGCATGGAAAAGAAGACTTTTTACATCACCACACCGATCTACTACCCCTCGGACAAGCTGCACATCGGGCACACCTACTGCACCGTGGCCACCGATGCGCTTGCGCGCTACAAGCGTCTGTGCGGCTATGACGTGATGTTCCTGACCGGCACGGACGAGCACGGCCAGAAGATCGAGGAGAAGGCCAAGGCCGCGGGCGTCACGCCCCAGCAGTTCGTGGACAAGATCGTCGAGGGCGAGGGCGGCATCCTCGATCTGTGGAAGCTGATGAACATCTCCAACGACCGCTTCATCCGCACCAC
>CAMJQX010000162.1 GCA_946408145.1 uncultured Clostridia bacterium | reverse complement strand
CCTCGGCGGTGCCGACGGGATACTCCGGGATATAGCCCTTCAGATGGCGCATGCCGAGGTTGTAGGAGCAGTTGAGCATGCCGCAGTAGGCGTCGCCGCGGCCGTTGATGAGGTCGCCGTCGCCCTCGGCGGCGGCCACGAACATGCAGGGGCCGTCGAAGTTCTTGGCGATCAGGGTCTCGGGCGTCTCGGGACCGAAGTTGCCGAGGAACACCACGAGCGCGTTGCAGCCGGCGGCCTTCACGTCGTCGACGGCCTTGAGCATGTCCTTCTCGTTCTCGACGGTGACGGGGCACTCATAGATGTTGCCGCCGCAGGTCTTGACGATGGCCTCGCGCCGGGCGATGGACAGGCCGATGGGGAAGCAGTCGCGGGAGACGGCGACGATGCCGAGCTTGACTTCGGGGATGTTGGTCATCATGTTAAATATCCTCCTTAATATCGATGTTGAGGCCGCGCAGACCGATGTGCGCGCCGTTATGCGCTTCGTTGGAATCGGGATGGGCCAGCAGCCACTTGTTGCGGGCTGTCATCCAGCCGTCCTCCTCGCATTTGGCTTCAAAGGCGGGCTTTTCGGTGTTCGTCCCCTTCGGGAGAACGACGGCCACGCGGAAGCCGCAGTGCGGGCAGGTGTGGCAGGGAGCGTAGTGCAGCGTGGTGGCGTAGACCTCGACGGGCAGGCCCTTCGGGACGCGGAAGGCCTTGACCTTGTCGGTGTCCAGCACGCCGTCGACGATCTCCTCCTGTCTGCCGAGCAGCAGGATGAAATCCTTCGTGCCGACGTTTACCTCGCTGTCGCGATGGTACTCGAGGCAGTTGAGCTTTGTGTTCCAGCCCCAGCACATGCCGAGCTGAACGGGCATGCCGCCGTAGGCGCGGTCGCGGAAGTCCTCAAAGACCGCGCAGGCCTCGAGGCTGTCGATGCCGGGCTTGTAGGCCGTGCCCTCCCCGGGCATGGGGATGGCCTCCATGGCGGCGAGCAGCTCCGCCGTGTCGTAGCCCTCGAGGATCTTGCCGTAGGGCTTGAATTCGGGATCGGTGACGGAATAGATGTGCATAGCGCTCCTCCTTCTTTATTGAATCTCCGGGAAGATGCTCTTCATCGCCGGATAGATCTTGCGGAATTTCTGATACTGGGCCTCGTAGCGGGCGGAGAGCTCCGGATCGGGCTCGGTCGTGGAGGCCAGCTCCACCAGCGCGTCCGCCGCGGCCTGCACGCTCGCGAATTTGCCGCAGCCGACCATGGCCAGCATCGCGCCGCCGTAGCCGGGGCCCTGCTCGGTCTTGACCATGTCGAGCGGGATGCCCAGGACGTTGGCGAAGATCGTGCGCCACAGGGGGGATTTGGCGCCGCCGCCGCAGAGCTTGCTGCGCGGGATGTCCAGCCCGAGGGAGCGGGCGACCTCAAAGGAGTCGCGGATGGCGAAGGCCACGCCCTCCAGCACGGCCTGCACGAGATCGGCGCGGCTCGTGTCCATCGTCATGCCCACAAAGCAGCCGCGGGCGTTGACGTCGTTGATCGGGCTGCGCTCGCCCATGAGGTAGGGCAGGAAGAAGACGTGGTTGCGGCCGAGCCTGTCTCTGGTGATGGGCGCCTGCTCGGCAGGGTAGTCGGAGGTCTTGAGCACGTCCTCGCACAGCCATTTGTTGCAGCTGGCGGCCGAGAGCATGCAGCCCATCAGGTGGTAGCCGCCGTCGGCATGGGCGAAGGCGTGCAGGGCGTTGTTCGGGTCGACGCCGAAGCGCTCGGAGGAGATGAACAGGGTGCCGGAGGTGCCGAGAGACAGGTTGCAGCCGCCCTCGCCCACGACGCCGGTGCCCACGGCAGCCGCCGCGTTGTCGCCCGCGCCGGCCACGACCTTCACGCCCGCGGGAAGCCCCAGCGCTCCGGCGATCTCGTCCCTGACCGTCCCGACGACCTCGAAGCTCTCGAAGAGCTTCGGCATCTGCGCTTCGCTTACCCCGCAGATCTCCAGCATCTCCTGCGACCAGCGCTTGTGCGCCACGTCCAGCAGCAGCATGCCGGAGGCGTCGGAGTAGTCGCAGCAGTGCACGCCCGTCAGCTTATAGTTGATATAGTCCTTGGGGAGCATGATCTTCGCGATGCGGGCGAAATTCTCCGGCTCGTTTTTGCGCATCCAGAGGATCTTCGGCGCGGTGAAGCCGGCGAAGGCGATGTTCGCCGTCAGAGCGGAGAGCCTTTCCTTGCCGATAACGGTATTCAGGTACTCCACCTCTTCCCCGGTGCGGCCGTCGTTCCAGAGGATGGCGGGACGGATGACCTCGTCCTTCTCATCCAGGGCGACCAGGCCGTGCATCTGACCGCCGCAGCCTATGCCGGCGACCAGAGAGCGATCCTCCCCTTCCAGCAGCTCGCCGAGGCCCTCGCAGCAGGCGCTCCACCAGTCGCCCGGGTTCTGCTCGGACCAGCCGGGCTGCGGGAACATCAGCGGGTACTCTTTTGTGACCTCCCGGCGGATCGCGCCGGTCTCGTCCACCAGCAGCAGCTTGACGGCCGAGGTACCCAGGTCGATGCCAATGAAAGTGCTCATGATCTCTTCCTCCGATGCCATGATTGTTTTATCGTTTTTCAGCTTGAAGCTTCAGTTGTTTCAGTATCTGATCCTGCACCGGGAGCCGCACCCGGCGGGGATAGCGCCTGCGGTAGAACGTCAGGAGCACGGCGGCGTCCCCGGGGCTCAGCAGCCCGATCAGCTCCCGCCCCAGGCCCTGCACGGCGATGAGCATCCAGTAGGCGCTCCGGGGCATGCGTTTATCGTCGGCTTTGTCGAACAAAAGCCGCAGGATCTCAGCCGCCTCCGCAGAGGAGGCCTCCGCCGCGCATTCTCTCAGCAGCGCCTCCAGCTCCGCGGCAAAGCGCTGGTGGCAGGGGTCGTCCGCCGGGCCGGGCCGCAGGCCGAGGATCCCGTCGCCGAATTTGCGGTTTTTCTCGAGCTCCGCCGCGGTCAGCAGATACGCGTCGTACAGCGCCTCGATGCGCGAAAGCCAATCGTTTTTCATCATGCCGCCTCCCGTTTGACACAGGCCTCCACGAGCCGCGTGCTGAGGGGCATGAACAGCTGCGCCGCGGGGCCGACGACAAAGGCGCAGATCAGCGTGCCGAGGCCGAGCGTGCCGCCGAGCAGGAAGCCCAGGCCGGCAAAGCAGAGATCCACCAGCACGCGCGTAAGCCCAAAGGCCGCGTGCAGCTTCTCGCTGATGACCACCGCCACCAGGTCATTCGGCCCGGTGCCGGCCTCGGAGCGGATCACGATGGTCATGCCGAAGGCGAGGATCACGCAGCCGAGCACCAGCAGCGGCAGGCGCAGCGTCAGCGGCGCGTCGCCCCGGATCAGGGGCGAGAGCCAACGCGAATAGAGGTCGATGATCGGGCCGCCCAGCGCCATGCAAAGCAGCGTCCCCACGCCGATATAGTGCCGGTCCGCGATCAGCAGGACCAGCACGATGAGCAGGGAGACCAGCAGGTGGACGCGCCCGTGCGTCAGCAGGGGGCGGTCCACGGTGCGCGTGATGCCCTGGATCATCACATTAAAGGGATCGGAGCCGAGCTCCGAGAGCAGGAAGAGCGTCACGCCCAGGTGGGCGATGGCCAGTCCCAGCAGCAACAGCAGCACGCGGATCCAAAACTCCCGGGAAAGGGGGCTGTTCATGGCTCCTCCCCGGCGGATCCGCCGCTGTCCGCCGCGGCGCTCCGTTCCCTGCGCCAGCGCCGCCAGGTGTACCAGCCGTAGGCCGCGCCGCCGAGCAGGAAAGCCAGCCCGGCGAGCCAGGCCAGAACGGGCGCCAGAGAGCCTTTCCCGTTCAGCCTGTCCCAGATCAGGCTCCAGCCGAGGTAGATGAGATAGGCCGCGACCGCGGCGCGCAGCGCCGCCATATTGACGGACTTCTGCCGCCCGGTGTCATTCGGTTTCCGTTCGTTCACGCGCTTTGCTCCTTTGCCCGCCCCGAAAACGGACGGCTGGGATCAGCCGTCCGCTTTGTCAGTGGCTGCCTGCTGAATCCGGATCCGCAGGGCCTCAGCTGTTCTTCTTCTTGGAGACCACGTCGAAGATGACGGCGGCCAGCAGCACCAGGCCCTTGACGACCTTCTGGTAGTTGGCGTCAACGCCCATGATGCTCATACCGATGTTGATAACGCCCATCAGCAGAGCGCCGATGATGACGCCGGGAACGGTGCCCACGCCGCCGTAGGCGGAGGCGCCGCCGATGAAGCAGGAGCCGATGGCGTCCATCTC
>CAMJQX010000161.1 GCA_946408145.1 uncultured Clostridia bacterium | reverse complement strand
TTCAAGAAAACACTTCCTTTACGAAACAGAACTGTTCACAGAATGTTACTGGAATGTAATAATTATTATAGTTTGAGCATGGCCCCTTGTCAAGCATTATTTGCCGGCGAAAAACGGAAAAAACTGTGAACCAGCGGATTCCGCGGACTTCGCCGGACGTCTTCGGCGCATGGAATCGATCTCATGCGGGCCTCCGCTAAATATATCGCCGTCGGCTCGAAAGAATTTCAATATATTTTCGAATAGCTTCCATGCATCAGCGCAGGAAGCGCAGGAGCTTACGCTGAAACTCCTGATGGTACGGCGCCTCCAGCATCAGCACGTGGCCGCCCCCGGGGATGATCTCCAGCGCCGAGCCCCGCGGCAGGCGGCGCAGCGAATCGCCGAGGCGCTCATAGTTCAGATAGGGGTCCCGGTCGCCGCAGAGGATCATGGTGGGAGCTGCGATCTGTTCCAGCGGGATCAGGTCGATCGAGGGATCGACGCAGATGTCCCGCCGGCCGGCGTTGGGGCTGTATTCCCCGTCGAAGCGCATACAGCCGGAGCAGAACAGATCGACGACGACCGGATCCGTGATCGCGGGATCCGGCAGCCCGTCCGCAGCTTGCTGAAAGTCTTCCGCCGCGTGCGCCCGGCTGTTGCGGTGGAAGGGCTCGGTGATCTCCGCCGCTCCGATCCCGGTCAGGATCGGGGCGTAAAGCACGAGGCGGCGCAGATGCTCCGGGTGCCGCGCGGCGTATCGCCCGGCCGTCACCGTCCCCCAGCTCCAGCCGAGCAGGTCGATCTTCTCCCGCCCGGTCTCCGTGACGATCAGCTCCACTGCGGCACGGATGTCCTCCGCGGCGTAGTCCGAGTCGGGCAGGAAGCCGTCGTCCACCGCGCCGGAGAGGCCGTAGCCCGCGACGTCGAGCCGCCAGACGCCGTAACCGGCTCCGGCCAGGCAGCGCACGAGGCTGTAATCTTTATAGTCGACGTCGAACTCATGCGAGGAGTAGGTCACGCCGTGCGTCAGCAGGATCTGCTTTTCCGTCCGCTCTCCCCGGCTCACGCAGTCGAGCCGCAGAGCGATCCCGCCGCGCGAGAGCGGATAGCTCCTGCGGCGCAGGCTGTTGTTTTCCAAGCTTGGTTTTGACACAGCAAAGCCCTCCACCATTATTGAACGCAAAGGCAGAGCGCCCCGACTTTCGTCAGGGCGCGTACTGATTTCATGGGGCAGCGCTCCCCCGCTGGATCCTTATCCGTTGTTCTCCGGCTTCATTGTCGGGAACAGCAGAACGTCGCGGATGGAGGGGGAATCGGTCAGCAGCATGACGAGACGGTCGATGCCGTAGCCGATGCCGCCCGTGGGAGGCATGCCGATCTCGAGAGCGTTGAGGAAATCCTCGTCCGTGTGGTTGGCCTCGGCGTCGCCAGCGGCGGCCAGCGCGTCCTGCGCGGCGAAGCGTGCGCGCTGGTCGATGGGATCGTTGAGCTCGCTGTAGGCGTTGCACATCTCGCGGCCGTAGATGAAGAGCTCAAAGCGCTCGACCTTGGAGGGGTCGGAGGGCTTGCGCTTGGTCAGCGGGCTGATCTCCACCGGGTGGTCCATGAGGAAGACCGGCTGGATCAGCTGCTCCTCGCAGTAGGTCTCGAAGAAGAGGTTGATGATGTCGCCGCGCTTGTGGCGCGCCTCGACCTCGATGCCGCGCGCCTTCGCCAGCGCTCTGGCCTCTTCCTCCGTGGTGACAGCGTCAAAGTCCACGCCGGCCCAGCGCTTGATCGCCTCGGTCATGGTCAGGCGCTCGAAGGGCTTGCCGAGGTCGATCTCGGTGCCCTGATAGCTGATCGTCGTCGTGCCGCAGACCGTCTGCGCCAGATGGCGGAAGAGCTCTTCGGTCAGATCCATCATGCCGTTGTAGTCGGTGTAGGCCTGATAGAGCTCCATCATCGTGAACTCCGGGTTGTGGCGGGTGTCCATGCCCTCGTTGCGGAAGACGCGGCCGATCTCGTAGACCTTCTCGAGCCCGCCGACGATCAGGCGCTTGAGGTAGAGCTCGAGCGAGATTCGCAGGCGCACGTCCTCATCGAGCGCGTTGTAGTGCGTCTCGAAGGGGCGGGCGGCCGCGCCGCCGGCGTTGGAGACCAGCATGGGGGTCTCGACCTCCATGAAGCCGCGCGCGTCAAGGAAGCGGCGGATCTCGCTGATGATCTGGGAGCGCTTGATGAAGGTGTCGCGCACGTTGGGGTTGACGATCAGATCCACATATCGCTGGCGGTAACGCGCGTCGACGTCGGTCAGGCCGTGGAACTTCTCAGGCAAAGGCTTGAGAGACTTTGACAGCAGCGTCAGCGAGTCGGCGTGGACTGTGGTCTCGCCGGTCTTGGTTTGGAACACGGTGCCGGTCACGCCGATGATGTCGCCGATGTCCATTTTCTTGAACAGCGCATACTCGTCGGGGCCGATACCGTCGCGCGAAACGTAGATCTGCAGCAGGCCCTCGCGGTCCTGCAGCTTGCAGAAGGAGGCCTTGCCCATGACGCGCTTGACCATCATGCGGCCGGCAACGGAGACCTCCCTGCCCTCGAGCTCGGCAAAATGCGCGAGCACGTCGCTGCTGTGGTGGCTGACGTCAAACTTGGTGATCTGGAAGGGGTCTCTCCCCTCCTGCTGCAGCGCGGCCAGCTTATCGCGCCGCACCTGCAGGATCTCGCTCAGCTCCTGCTCGGGAGCGGCGTTCTGATTGGTATTGTCACTCATACTTTTCTCTCCTGTAAACGGACACGGGCGGCCACGAGGGCCGCCCGTGGGATTCTCAAGCAAACGGGCTCAGGCATTCTCCACGGACAGGATCTCAAATTTGAGCTCGCCCGCGGGTGCGAGAACAACAACGGTCTCCCCGGCGCGATGGCCGATCAGGCCCTTGCCCAGGGGGGAGTCGTCGGAGATGCGGCCGGCCTTGGGATTGGCCTCCTGGCTGCCGACGATCTCATAGGTCTCCTCAAATTCGTCCTCCAGGTCGCGCACGCGCACAACGCTGGAGAGCGTCACGGTATCCTTCGGGACGTCGTGCTCGATATTGTCAACGATCTCGGCGTTTTCGATCAGAACCTTCAGCTCCGCGATTTTGGAGTACAGCTTGCCCTGCTCTGCCTTCGCCTCGTCATATTCGCTGTTTTCAGACAGATCGCCGAAGCTTCTCGCTTCCTTGATCAGCTCCGCGACTTCCTTCTCGCGGACAGTCTCCAGATACTGCAGTTCCTGTTTGATCTCGTCCAGGCGCTCCTGGCTCATCTTGAAACGGTTGCTGATGTTGGGCATGGATAAAAAACTCCCTTTCTGATTCGAACTGGGTATTAACTTTATAATTATATACGTCAGAGCCGGCGGATGTCAACTCAAATATTTCAGCGCGGTCATCAACTGATCGTCCGCCGAGATGCTGGCCGTGCCGGAGTCGCCGCCGGTGGTGCCCTCGGTCGTGCCCGTTGCGGATTCATCGCTGTTGAAGACGATCAGATCGGGCACGACGCCGCCCGCTTTGGAGATATCCGTCCCGCTCGGGGTCAGATAGCTGCGTGTGGAGAGGCGGATCGCGCTGCCGTCTGCCAGCGGGATGGTCTCCTGCGAACGCGTGCTGCCGCTGGAAGACTCGCCCATGATCGTCGCGCGGCCGTACTCCCTGAGAACCGCCGCACAGAGCTCGGATTCGCGAAAGGTCCCGCCGTTGATGAGCACGACCATCGGGAACTGGATCCACATGCCGTCCGAGTTGCTGACCTCGATGCTGCCGTCCTTGCTCACTTCGGAGAAGAGCCGTCCTTCCGGAAGCAGATAGTCGAGCAGGATCCGCACCTCCTCCGCGAGGCCGCCTGCGTTGTTGCGCAGGTCAAGCACACAGGAGTCGGCGCCCTGAGCCATGAAGTACTCGATGGCGTCCACGGCGGCCTGACCGCTGCCCGCTTCAAAATTCTTGATCTGTACATAGACGGCGCCGGTTTTTTCAAGGCGGCTCACAACAGCGTTGGAATTGAAGTTGGTGCAGTCGACATCCAGGTTGTACTGGTTGTTGATCTCCAGCTGGAAATTGCTGTTGAGCTTGGAGCGGATCAGCGTTCGCACCTGGTCGGTGGTATAGGAGGAGAGCTTCTGCCCGTTCACGGCGGTGATCAGCATGCCCTGCGTCACGCCTGCCCTGGCCGCGGGAGAGCCGGGATAGACGGATATGACCTGGAAACCGCCGAGCGTCTCATCCTTGACCAGCGACATGCCGATATCGGAATAGTCGTTGGAGGAGGA
>CAMJQX010000160.1 GCA_946408145.1 uncultured Clostridia bacterium | reverse complement strand
CGGATATCGGTGAAGTTGTGCTTGCCGCAGGTGGGGCAGGGGATGGTGTGCGCCTCGATGAAGTCCTTCATCTCGCTCTGGGAGAAGGCGTCGATGGGCTTTTCGAGCTGGTAGCCGCTGACGGCGCACCAGTCCTCGATCACCTTGTCGGCGCGGAAGCGCTCGTGGCACTCGCGGCAGTCCATCAGCGGGTCGGAGAAGCCGCCCAGATGGCCGGAGGCGACCCAGGTCTGTGGGTTCATCAGGATCGCGGCGTCGAGCCCGACGTTGTAGCGGTTCTCCTGAATGAACTTCTGCCACCAGGCGCGCTTGACGTTGTTTTTCAGCTCCACGCCCAGAGGCCCGTAGTCCCAGGTGTTGGCGAGGCCGCCGTAGATCTCGGAGCCGGCGAAGATGAAGCCGCGGTTTTTGCACAGCGCGACGATCTTGTCCATGGTTTTTTCGGTGTTTTTCATGATTCCTGTTCCTTTCCCGCGGCTGGCTGCCGCGGAGATTTATTCCGGGCGCATCGCCCGGTTCACGACTACACAATATAACACATTCCGATAGCATACGCAAGAAAAGATAAAGATATATCACAGTATGCGGCCTTCTGCCGGCGCGAATGCGTTTTTTCGTGCGCGGCGCGGAAAAATGGTGTATACTATGGGCAGAGAAAACGATCGGGGAAGGGCCATGGCGAAAGAGAGAAAAACCGAAAAGCGAAGTCTCGCGCGCTTCGTGCTGCCGCTCTATGCGCTGCTGTTCGCGGCGGCGCTGCTGCTCGCGCTCGACGGGCGGCATATACGCTTTTACCTCAGCGGCCCCCGCGATCTGGAGCTGCCCGCGGGCAGCGAGTACAGCGAGCCCGGCTGCCGGGCCGTGAGCGCGGGAAGCCTCTTCGGCGAGCTCGGGCGGGATCTGCCCGTGACGGCCGAGGGCGAGGTTGACGGGCAGACGCCCGGCGTCTACACCCGGACGTACACGGCGCGCTGGCTGCTGTGGGAGGAGAGCGCCGATCGCCGGGTCTATGTGGTGGACCGGACGCCGCCGGTCATCACGCTCGAGCGCCGCGAGGGCTACGCGCCGAGCTGGCTCGACGGCTACGAGGAGGAGGGCTTTCGCGCCGAAGACAACATCGACGGCGACCTGAGCGCGCGGGTGGAGCGCGTTTACCGCGGAGACAGCGTGGATTACAGCGTCAGCGACACGGCGGGCAACCGGACAACGGTCACGCGGCAGATCCCCTACTCCGTGGGCAGGCCGCGGATCCGGCCGGTCGGCGGCGAGAGGCTGCAGCTTCCCGCGTCCTTCAACTTCACCGATCCCGGCTGGACGGCCCTTGACGACCTGGGCCACGACCTGAGCGGGCTCGTGACGGTCGAGGGCGCGGTCGACCCGACGCGCCCCGGTGTTTACGAGCTGCGCTACAGTGCCGAAAACCGCGCGGGCGACGTCGTCTCCGTCACGCGAAGGGTCGAGATCGTCCCGGCCTCGCTGCCGGAGAGCGTGATCCCGGAGGAGAAGACCATCTATCTGAGCTTCGACGACGGGCCCGGCCCCCATACCGCGCGGCTGCTGGATGTGCTGCGGGAATACGGCGTCAAGGCGACGTTTTTCGTCACCTGCCGCGAGCCGGATCATCTGGACATGGTGGGCCGCGCCTTCCGGGAGGGGCACAGCATCGGCGTGCACTCGGCCAGCCACAACTATTATGCGATCTACGCCTCCGAGGAGGCCTTCTACGAGGATTTCAAGGCCTGCGAGGAGATGATCTACGCCCAGACCGGGCAGTACACCACGCTCTTCCGCTTCCCGGGAGGCAGCTCGAACACCGTCAGCTCCTTCAATCCCGGGATCATGACCCGTCTGACGAAGAGCATGCAAGACATGGGCTACCAGTATTTCGACTGGAACGTGGACAGCGACGACGCGGGGAACACCCATTGGACCGGCGGCGTGCTGCGGAACGTCGAGAACGGCTGCGAAGGGAAGGATTACTGCCTGGTGCTGCAGCACGACGTGAAGGACTACAGCGTCGCCGCGGTGCGGCAGCTGATCGAGTGGGGCCTCGCAAACGGATACCGCTTCGCGCCGCTCGACATGACGAGCCCGCCCGCGCACCATCCCCTGGCGAATTAGCGCGCGTAGGGGCGATTCACGAATTGCCCGCCGTCCCGCATCCGCAGCTGGCGAAGTAGTTTTCAGATTTCAGTTTTCAGGAGACGGGGGATAGCGCCTAGTGCCTGGCGCCGAGCGCCTGGGAGACGGAGGACGCGTCCGCATCCCTGCGTAGGGGCGATTCACGAATCGCCCGCATCCTGCCCGGGCGAGTTCTGAGGAGACGGAGGACGCGCCGCAGGGGCGGCTCAGCCGCCCGGCAGAGAAAAGAAATCCAACACGAAAGAATCAGGCGAATTCGTACACATGCGCGAATTCGCCTGACTGTTTGTCTGTGGTTTATGTGCTTTTTTACAAATTGTCGAACACGCTGCCTCCGCGATGCGGCGGATGGCAGGCTCTTTTCATGCCCTCAGCCCTGGCCCAGACCGAGGACGGACCAGTTCGTGCCGGGGTCGGGATCGGCTTTGACCGCCAGCGCCGTCGTGCGGACCTCGATGCCCGCGGCGATCATCTCCAGATCTTCATAGCTGAAAAGCGCCGGGTCCGCGAGCATGGCGATCAGATACTGCTCCTCCGGCTCGAAGAGAAACAGGCAGCGCAGGGCCTGCGGGTCCTTCTCGCAGGGGGAAACCTCGACCTCCAGCAGCTGCCAGGGGCCGAAGCCGTCTTCCCTGATCACGCTCGCCTCGCCGCCGAGCCAGCCGAGCACCAGATCGTGGTTGTAAAGCATGTCGGCGTCCATCAGGTCGATGCGCAGGGAGAAATGCCCGTCCCGCCAGCATTCCGCCGTGCGGCGCAGCGTTTCCGCCTCCTCCAGCGTCAGCCCCATCTCCGCGAGCTTTTCCATGTCCGGCTCCAGCACAGGCTTCAGCTGTTTGACCCGTTCGACGTCCTCGATGGTCTCGATCGGTATTTCTGTTGGGATATTCGGATCCGGCAGGTAGGGGACGATGCTCTGGTTGGCGGCGGCTTCCACGCCCTCCGGCAGCTCCGTCAGCCGAAAGGCATGGCGATAGCCCTGCGCCTCCGTATCAAAATGCAGGAGCATCGAGGCGTCGCCCCAGTTGAACTGCAGCGTCTCCTGCCCGTTCTCACCGGCGTCCGTAATATAATAGCCCGGCTCGTCCGTGGGACTGGGCTCCCGGTGCGCCATGGAGCCGCGGAAGACGGCAAAGGCCGTGGCTCCCAGCAGGCAGCTCAGGGCGGCCGCGAGCAGCACCGTGCGCAGCAGCGGCTTTTTCCGGCGCAGGGGGACGGGGGCGCGCATGAGCGCCATCATGTCCTCCACATATTCGTCCCTCGCGTCGTTCATGGCTTCGAGCAGATCTTCGGGCTTCATCGGTATCCCTCCTCCCTGAGCTGCTTTTGCAGCTTGAGCCTGCTGCGGCGCAGCATGGTCTTGACCTTGCCCTCGGTAAAACCGTGCCGCGCGGCGATCTCCGCGATCGGGGCGCAGAGCCAATAGCGCGCTAAAAAGACCGAGCGCTCCTCCGGCTTCATCGCGTCCAGCAGGCGGTTGATCGTGCGTGAGAGCGCCCGCCGCTCTGCGGCTTCCGCGGGATCTTCGCCGCCGGGCAGATACTCCGACAGCTCATCGAGCACGAGCTCGGTCTCCCCGCCGCCGCGGCATGCGCGGCGCTGCTTTCGAAGACGGCTCAGACCCAGCCAGCGTGTGAGCTTGCCGAGATAGGGGCCCAGCCTCTCCGGCCGATGCTCCGGCATGCTGTTCCATGCGCCGAGCCAGGTGTCGTTGAGGCACTCCTCTGCGTCCTCCTCATTTTGCAGGAGATTGCGGGCGATGCTTTGGCAGTAGGCGCCGTATCGCCTCCGGCTCTCCTCAATGGCGGCAGGATCGCGCTGCCAGTACAGCGCGACGATCTCCGCGTCGGTCATGATGCATCGCCTCCTTTCACTCCAATTAACGCCGCTTTTCGGGAAAAGGTTTCACAGTATTTTACCGCGACGGAGGGAAAAAGGAAACATTTTCCGGCTCGCTGCGTCAAATCAGCGGATGGCAGGATTGCGGCTTGACAAAGCCGCGCCGCCATACTACAATGCCATTGCGCCGCACCCGCCCTGAGCGGGGCGACAGCAGAAAGGAATTGAATATGGAAAACAGACGCATCTCGACCCGTACGCTGACGGGGCTGGCGCTCTTTACCGCCATCGTCGTCG